>PBMZ01000001.1 GCA_002722955.1 Planctomycetaceae bacterium
TCCGATTGAATTGGCATTCAGCAAGTTTAAAAAGCTTCTCCGCGATGGAGCGGAACGTACCAGCGACAAACTCTGGGATCTGTGCGGCCAAGCACTCGATTTCTTCACCGCATCAGAATGCAGCAATTATTTTCGACACTGCGGATGCGCTACACTTAAAAGATAAACGCACTAATCGTGCCCTTTGTCCCAACCAGGTGAGCCGCGTAGCCAGTCTTGTTCGAGCCGTCATGGGTGAAAGTTGTGTACGAAGCCACAAGTCCCTTCGATAGAAGCCAGCGTGCGTGAATTTCGTTGCCCGCCAAAAGTCCCACGCCTTCCGGCCCGGTGACTACGTCTTTCTTGGTTACAGGCTTTCCGTTTTGCAGCACGAATGCCGAACATGATTTTGGCTCGCCGCCAAAATGGTGAAACAGATTGAAGACATGGCTGCCAAGAACCCACAAATCTTGACCACCGCCGCGGCCGTCTCCCAAACCGTGACCTCGGATTTCAAGCAGACGGCCAATCTCACCGTTTGCAACCAGCTTTTCAATGATCGGTAGAACGGGATGGTATCTGTTGCGATGAGCCACGGCGATTTTTGCACCCGATTCGTCGGCCGCCTTGAGCAACCGATCTGCCTCGGCTGGTGTGCGGCAAAAAGGTTTCTCGACATATAATCCTTTCACTCCCGATTGAATCGCGGCGAGTGTCATCTCCAAGTGTTGATCGACGTGTCGTGGTGCCACCGAAACGAACTCGGGACGCAACTCGTTGAGCATGGTGCGATAGTCTTTGAATCCACGCTTGATCTTTAGGCGATCGAGCGCTTTGTCCAGTCCTGCTTGATTCGCATCGGCAACACCAACGATCTCGGTACCCGGAATCTTTTGCCATACCACATCAAGTCCGTGTCCATAATTGCCCCGCCCCGTGTGTCCAATCACGGCAACTCGACGCTGGCGATCGGCGGCTGCGGAAACTTGACTGGCGACGAACGCTGTTGATGCAGTGGCAATAAATGATCGACGGTCCATAGAAGTGTCCTCTTTAGTTCAAAGGTCAGCTAGATGTCAGCAGGCAATATCATAACGGCATCGCGGTAGCGTTATCGACGAAACAACACCTTCGGCGATGTCGAACGGCGTTGTAGTCGCCTTCGAGGTCGTTGCGAAGCGGAAGGCGGGAGAGTATAACCGATTGAAATGCACTTATATCTTCTTTACCAACCCCAGATCGAACAACTTATCTTATGAAGACTGCCGATTACATCGTTCTTACTCTGTATTTCTTCGGCATGGTGTCCATTGGAATTTGGGCCATGCGTCGCGTCAAAGGCCAGGATGATTATTTCATGGGGGGGCGCGGATTTGGAAAACTGTTGCAAACGTTCGCTGCTTTCGGAGCAGGGACGGGGGCTCACGAACCAGTTACAGTCGGTCGGACATGTTGGACCAGCGGACTAAGCGGTGTGTGGTCGGCATTGATGTGGTTGTTTGTGACGCCGATCTATTGGATCACCGCGGTCTGGTATCGTCGGATGCGGCATTTGACACTTGGCGATTGGTTCGTCGAGCGTTACGAATCGAAGGGGCTTGGAGCAGCGTACTCGTTGTTCGCCATCGTGTTTTACATGTACTACTTGTCGGCCATGTTCACGGCGATTGCGTCGTTTGCCGCGCCGTTGATGGGTGTCGACCAGATTGCTGGAATGGACCTGAAGTACGTGCTGATTCCGAGCATCGCGGTCATCGTGATTCTATATGGTGTACTCGGTGGACTCACGGCGGCTTACTGGACCGACCTGGCCCAGGGAATTTTTATCATCCTGCTGTCTGTCTTGCTAATTCCTTATGGCTTGTGGGCGTTAGTCGATCAGTTTGGGGATCCAAACACGATGGGATTGATGGATGGGTTCCGAATCATGCACGAGCGTGTTTCCGCCGATTACTTTGGCTTGTTCACGGGGCCGAGCGCGGGTGAGTTTCCCGTTCAATACATCGTCTCGTTAACTTTGCTCGTCCTGATCGGTATTGTTGTCCAACCGCACTTCATCGCGACAGGTGGTGGTTCGGCCAAGAGTGAAGATGAAGCTCGGATCGGTCTAGTTGTTGGTAACTTCCTCAAGCGACTTTGTACTGTTGGTTGGGCTATCACGGCGTTGATTGCTCTGGCACTGCTCGCCGGAAACGCTTCATTGGCGGCTAATCCCGATCACGTATGGGGTGTGGCAGCACGCGAAATTCTTGGCCCGTTGAATCTTGGTCTCGTAGGCCTCATGCTGGCCTGCCTGTTAGCGGCAATGATGAGTTCCGCGGACGCGTATATGATCGTTACGTCGGGTCTAATTACACGAAATGTTTACGCGGCGTATGTAAATCCGAACGCCGATGAGAAGACGTGCCTGATGGTCGCGAGATTGACCGGCTTGGTCATCATCGTTGGGGCTTCGGTTGTGTCGATTGCGATGGGAGACGTGTTCGGTCAGTTTAAAATGGCAGTCGAGCTACCGATTTTGTTTGCCGCTCCATTCTGGATTGGTATGTACTGGCGACGAGCGAATCGGACGTCCGTCTGGATCACCATTGGATTTTCGATTTTGTTCTTCTTCGTCCTACCCAGCGTTCTTTCCAATAACGAGTCTCTGAAAAGTGATCCTGATCTGACGAAAACTACTGACTTGGTCACACGAACCATCACTCGTAATGCGACCGCTGCTGACATTGCCAAGCATGAGGCTTGGGTCGAGGCGACGGCTGAAGCTCGCGAAAAGAACGACGAAAAGCTCTTGGCCAAGTTAGGTAGCGAGCCACCTGTGGCCGAGATTGGTCAACCAATCAAAGTGGTGCTCAAGAGCGGCGGTAGCTCCATTTACTGGACAGGCGGTGTGAAACCTGTTGGTGAGCCAAAGCTGGAAACCGTCGAAGAGAAGACGGAGGGCAACACCACGACGCTCATCCAACGGAATACTGGCGAGATGGTGGGTAGTGGCCGGTTCAAGGTCGACTTTCTGATTTACCAGTTGATGGGGATCGATCTCAGTCGAGCCTCGAAAGCAACGTTGGAAACCTTGCGTCTACCGACTCGGTTGTTGTTGCCCTTCCTTGTCCTGATCGGTGTCAGTTTCTTGACGCCCAGAAACTCAAAGGAAGCGTTGGATCGATACTTCGTCAAAATGAAGACAGTAGTTCATCCCGATCCCGAGCAGGATGCCGCGGAATTGGAGAAGTCATACGCCGATCCACAACGATTCGAAGAAAAACGCCTTATGCCAGGCACCGACTGGGAGTTCATTCGCCCCACATCGAAAGACATCATTGGCGTCTTGGTCTCGATCGTTGTTTGCTTCTTGGTCGTGGGGTTGCTTCTGTGGTTGGCCGGACTTGGTTCCTAACGTGGAGTTGCACCAACTTCTGATCTGCTCCCTAGTCATGAAATCCTTGTCAATTCTTTTTGCTCACTGGACTTTTCTGCATGTCTGACGAAACCGCGCGCCGTACTTATTGGACCGAGCAGTTGGAACTTGGCTATGAAATGGTCGAGCAGCTGCTTGAGCATCCTGTTGACGAATGTGGAGAAACGTTTGCTTCGCTTCCAGCGGCGGCAGAGTCGGCGGGCGTGGAAATGTGGTTTTCGGATACGAAGATCGGCGACATGGATCGCGTCTATCACCTACGCGAGAGCAATGTCAGAGAGATCGTCTCGATCGCGCGCGAGATGAACGAGCGAGGTTGGATTCTGAAAATCGAAGACGGTTTTCGCACGCTCGAAATGCAGGGAACTTTGGTGCGCAAACCCGAAGTATTCAATTCAGTTGTTCAAAAGTGCATGTGGGAGAACGGCGGCGAATTGCCATCGGTCGAATTTGTTGCGCGTCGCGCGATTGTGATGGTGGCCAACATTCCAAAAGTCGGTGGGCACATGTCTGGATCGGCGATTGACATTTCTGTCTTCCGTCGTGACGACGGCAGCGAAGTTTCGCGCGGCGGCCCTTACTTGACCGTGGATGAAACCACACCGATGCGTTCGCCCTATATATCGGAACAGCATCTCCAAAACCGGCTAGAGATCACGGCAGTGATGGAGTCGCACGGTTTCATGCACTTTCCATTTGAGTTTTGGCACTTTAGCAAGGGCGATGTGGCCGACCGCATCATGAATCGCGATTCCAGCCCTGCCCGTTTCGGCGCCGTCAACTGGGACCCTGCGGCGAATGAAATTGTGCCGGTTGAGGACCCCAAAGAATACCTCAATCCATTGCCACAGATTGAACGGGAAATCGAAGCTGCGCTGCAACGGATTAGCTGACTTCGTTGGTTCGTGGCGTAAGTTTTCAGCCTGCGATGACATCATTGTCCAAGCTGAAAGCCGACAAAATGACTGGCTGACGCCACGGCCCACATGACGCGCATTTTCCAAGCGAACTGCAGATGCGGGTGAGTCAAGCGATGTTCAAGAACACAAAGGAGTGGACAAATTGTTTGCATCGAAAACACATACAGTCATAAACGTTGCAGTTCTCTTGTTGTCTTTTTGCTCGTTAGCAGTCGCTCAGACGGAACGGCGTGTGGACGGTGGCCGTGCTAAAGCGGTTCGCGACGTGGATTGGCTGAACGAGATCAATCGCGCACCAGATGAAGTTCCGACAAAGTTCGCCGGTCGGATTCAGCCCTTGCTCGACATGGGTGGTCAATCGATTGCTAAGTGGCAGCCGCGTCGCAAGCATCTATTGCAGGCTTGGAATAAGTTCCTCGGTCAAGTCGCCGAACGACCTGAGAAGAGTGATTACCAGATTCTCGAATCACAGCAGCTCGACGGATTTGTTCGACAACGTATTCGTTACGAAAACGAACCCGGTCAGCAACTTGAAGCCTGGTTGCTCAAACCTTCGGGGCAAGCGGAACTCGATTCGATGCCGGGAATCACCGCGCTCCATCAGACGACCAGTCAAACAATTGACGAGATCGCGGGTGTCTCTGGACCGAAGATGCAGCACCTTGCGCCGAAACTTGCCAAACGTGGTTTTGTTGTGATTTGTCCCAAGAACTATCTTTGGGTTGATACACCGTCGATTTCGGAAGCCGCGCGGAGATTTTCGCAACGAAAGCCGGGTGTACTTGGTATGAGCAAAATGCTTTACGACGCCCAACGCGCGACTGACATTCTGGCCAATGTCCGCGAAGTTGATTCAAATCGTCTGGGCGCGATTGGTCATTCATTGGGAGCGAAAGAGACGCTTTACCTGACCGCTTTCGATTCGCGTATCCGCGTCGGAGTCGCGAGTGAAGGCGGATTGACGTTTCGTTCCACGAATTGGAACGCGCCGTGGTATCTGGGCAAGGCGATCGACGAGCCAGACTTTGAACGCAATCACCACGAGCTGCTCGCTCTGATTGCACCGCGGCCGTTTTTAATCCTCGGTGGTGAATCCGGACGCGGCGCGGCGGATGGAGATCGCAGTTGGCCGCTGATTTCGTCGGCACAGAAAGTTTACCGCCTTTGGGATCAACCTGTCCGACTCGGTTTACTGAACCATGGCCAAGGACACTCGATTCCTGAACCCGTGTGGGCAAAGACGGTGCAGTGGTTGGAAACTTATCTTGCGAAACAATGAACGCTCGATGACTAAGTAACGAGCTGAAATTCTGAATTCTCACGACTTCAGCTACACAAAGTGTGAAGTGGCGGCAGATGCGTAGTTGTGAATGTTGTATTCGCAGAAGTTCACTCGCTGACGAACCAACGGATGGCGTATCGCTTTTCGCTGCGATGAAACTTGAGCGTGTATGGATCGCATAGCCAGCGAGCAACATGACCGTCTGTGCGAGGCATTAGCCAGCCGAAATCCCAACCTTGGCTCTGATATCCAAGCGGAATTGACGGGCATGTTCGCACAACCGGATTCAATGACGCGATGAACAATGCCTGTTCGGTATAGTAGTAACACGCTCCGGCATGAATGAAAACTTCATGTTCAATGCCGCCTTCATCAACGTCGAAGTCACTGCATAGGCCTCGAATCCCTACTTTGACCTCAGCTCCTTGTTCGAACGCCGATACCAGTTCCTCGACGTTTCCGGACACGACCTGCCCGGATTCGTCGTGCGACAGCACTTTCCGCCAGTTCCGTCGGACGAAGTAACGGAAGTATTCGAAGTCGTAAACGAACGTGCTGCTTGGCGCGTTAGTGTTTGCGTCGAAGTTGGTCAGCTCGTGATACTTCGGAAATTCCGGCCACTCGTTGACAGGCGATGGCCCCATTTCTTCGCCAGCAGGTTGTCCATCCAGAAAGGGGCGGGCGATGGCCTGATGACCGTCTTGGTTATAGAGAAAAAACGACATTGATTCGCGCGGTCCGAAGCCGTCTGGTAGTTGGACGGGCATCCGCAGATTTTCGATGCCGGCGACAAAACGATCTTGGACGAGATATGTGATGCGAAAGTCCATGACTTCGCGAATCAATTCCGGGTTGGACGATGAAGGATCGATATGTTCGTTGTGGCGAAACGCCGTTCCAACCCGCAAATCGGCCCCATCACGAATTGCGGAAACTAGTTCGTCCGCATTCCCGCTGGTCACCTGCCGTGATGAGTCCAGCGTTAGCACACATTGCCATTGTTCGCTCATTGTATTCTGCTTTCGAGTTCTGGTCTCATCGTATGTTGGTGGTATATCCATTATGTAAGTTCACGGCACGGACTACTCGGCTCAGAAACCTATTAGCCTTCAACCCGCAAAATCGGGTAATGAAAAGTATCGTGTTGTCCTTCATGAGTTTGAATGGAAAGCTCTTTCGAAGTCTACAAGTCATGGCCACGATAACCGAACGCAGTGTCCCGGTAGGGTTAGCGAAATCGGAAGTGAACGGTCGGCGGAAATACTATCGACCCAGAGTCGCACGGAGGTTGCGACGGAGTTCTTCGGGCGTTAGCGCGCGATCGTAAATCCTTACTGCGTACAGCTCACACTCCAATGTACTGCCGGCGCTGTTGCCGATGACCAGAGCACCGATACTGACGAAAAGCTTCCTTCGAGACGCGATTTTGCTTTTTGTGTAGTGGAAAAGCGACCCGCCGGCACCTACCTCTTTCTGTTGACTGAACGGGACTGCGTCGCGGAAGAACGTGCCGTGCCCGTCGCGAACGACGTAGGCAATCTGTTGAACTTCGGTGGAGAAGGGCCGTGGAGTGCTTTCGCTGTTAACCATCGTTGAATACTCGGGAAAGTCCTGCTTGAACCGTTGGTCGCTGTATAGCACTTGCGTCGACTTCTCGAGATTGCGCTGATCAAAGCCAAGTCGAAATCCGCTAACTCCATGAGCCGTGCAGCTGACGAGCATCGGCATGCGGCCTTGTTGTTTTGGTTTCAAGATCAGTTCGATCGTGCCGTTGCCATCGAGCGCCGCGAGACGATTTTCAAGTGGTACCTTCAGCCAGGCCTTGCCTGTTAGTTTGAGCGACTTCTCAGTCACCTGGTAGTCAGTTCTCGGCGATGCGACTTCATTCAGAATCGACGGATTGACATATCGACGGATCGATTGCAGGTCGCGGTCTATGGGTGTCGCTGGCGTTGCGTCGGGACGCCATTTGATCAATACGGCCGCGTCTCTCAAATAGTGGCCGTAGGCGGAAATCATCTGTCCATCCGGAAGAGCCAAAGCCGCAATGTGTCCGCATTTTCCGTCGACCCAGTAGCCGTCATCGCGTTCGAAGCGAAACGCGTCGAGTTCGTATCGGCGGTCCAAATTCCAGGTTTTCCCGTGATCGTGGCTAATCAACGCGTCGCAACCTCGGCGGTCGCCCGCAAGCTTTAGACCATCAACGTCATCGCGAACAACCATCGTCAACACCAGGTCGTCGTTGGGTAGTCGCTGCAGATTTGCGTGATGTCGGCCGGCGTAAAACAGAATGTTCATCTTCGACCACGTCTTGCCGTTGTCTTTTGAGATGCTGATTGCCGTGCCTTCAAGGCTGTCGTCGTGTGGCTCGTCGAAGAAACTTGGCGGCATATCACTTCGCAGCGCCGCGACCAGATCGCCGTTGGCTGCACGAACGATCGCGCCTTCACTAACGCCTCTTTGCCATGCCTTGCCGCCATGCTGCATTGAGAACTTCCACTGTCGCGGGCTCCGTTCGTCGATCCAAGAACGGCCGCCATCGACCGATCGGCGAAACACGACTGTGGCGTCGTCGCGCGGGTGCTTTTTACCCGGTTTATAATGCCAGCCCAATTCCAGTATCGACGTTGCCTTTCCGACGGCGTCTTGATCGACCCATGCGTTGCCTTCCAGGTTAAATGGATAGCCGTCGCTTGTTGGCGGATGAGCCACCTTGTCCTTCCAGGTTCTTCCGTAGTCGCGACTGAACCAGCTTTGCCCGGCTGCGACGAAAGACAACGTGCCGCCGCCGTGGCTGGTGAGCAGCATTGGACGCCCGCTGGCTCCTGGAACTTCGCGAAAGTCAGTCCATGTCTCGCCCTCGTTACGACTGAATGCGATGACTGGTTTCGTCGGCTTGCCTTCCGCACTGCACTGCAACGCGAGTTCTCCGTTGCCCATCCTGACGAGACCGAAGGGCATGGTCATCGTGGTGGCTGGGTGTCGCAGTGCCTGAATCTTTGCTGGCCGTGATAGCCAGCCACCTTCACCGTTTCCCTGCAAGACTTGATGGTCGCGCCAACCGGTTCGCTTAGCAGGTGGAAGCGTTGTCGGAGTTGACTTGATAGGTCGCAGCGTTGCGTCGATCGGTGGTTCGGACAGGTCTTTGACACGGCCCGATTCTGTGGGGAGACTGCCGCGAGTGAAATCGTAATCGAGTACCAGACCGCGTGGCTCGACAGCGTCACTTGGCTCATCCGCACAACTGAGTGAATAGCTCAATATACTGAATACGGCGGCGATCAAGATGCGTGGCACGATCGGGGGGACTTGGTGGGGCATCGAGCAACTCCAGAATGACCGTGTAGTGGACGAGGCTGCGAGTTCTGATGGGGCTGTCCGTGGTAGGACTCGTAACCTCGTCGACTATGAGTAGCTTCAATTCTTGTGGAATCGGGCCGAGCTTGTCTTCATGTGACCATAGACGGCCAGTCGCATCAGCTTGACGCGTTCGGCGTATGGTTCTTTGCGTCCAGCTGCGGCCGACGCCTTGTCGATCAATTGGCCGAATTCTGCAAGCACTTTCGGTGGGCACATGACTGTCCATGACGTTTCGGCGTCTAGATGCTCGCGCTTCTTGTTTAGTACGGCTTGCCAGTGTTTCTCTGAGGTGACGATGCCTTCGGCCTTTTCGAAGACGGCCCGCATCGGATCGGCGGCAGGACCGAAGAAGCCTCGGTAGTACTCGTCAAGCAGCTTGTCGATGTCCACGTCGTCGCGATCGAGCATCTTCATGGCGACGTACAGGTTGAGATGCTCGATGGCCGGGTTGACACTGTCGAGCTCGATAAACTGACCGTCGATCGGTAGCGATCGCAGAAACGACATGTCTTCGCCGACTTGGCGCGGAGCGATACCTGGGAAGACCGGGCCGCGCGGAAAGTTGTGGTACTCCCAGGTGCTGAGGTGCTTTGTGCGCTTGCGCCACTCTGGCAGCCACTTTCGGTCGAATGCCTTTCGGCGCGGATCGGCGTATTGCGTGCGCGACTTGCAGTACATTACGGCGACATTCGGCTCCAGCTCAAAGCTGGGCGGCAAGGTGTACTGCCAATACGCTAGGCCCGCGACGAACTTGTCGGGATGTTTGCGCCCCACAATCTTCGCCACCTCGTTGACGAATCTCCATACGTAGTCACTGCGGTTACCACCGAAGAACATCCAACTGTCGCCCGGTTGCCAATGTGGTTTGCATTGATCGCAGGTGCAATATTTGTCGTTGTCCATCGGAACTACTGCGTGAAAATCGCCCATGGCCGAAATCCAGTATGCACGCTCTGCATCGGGGTATCGGCCATCGGGGTACTTACCGTCGAAGTAGGCGATAATGTCGTTGGCGACTTGCTGGATGAGGCCTTTGTTGGTGTAGCACAATTGCCCGCCAGCAACCGGCTTGTTGTTGGCGAACCAGTCGGGATGAGACTTTGCGAAACGGTGATAATATGCCTCCAGCGAATGGTTGTTCTCGTACGGTCGCCCACCGTATCGGCTGCGTTCGAGGAACATGAATAAATTACGCCAGCCCTGATGCCCGGGACCCGTTTCGTGGATGCTCTTGCTGCCCAGCGGAGATCCCGTAGCTCCCCAACGCTCGTAAAAATGAAACGGCGCGGGCATGTCCAAGTTGAATCTTCGAGTAGGGCACCACGGTTTGCGCCGAATATTGAGGTTAGCGCAATTCAGTGCCGATCGTTTGGGAACGACTTCACCCAACTCGGTTAGTAGATACCAGCGCACGCCACAAACCTGTTCGAGAAACTCGTAGACAGCCAAAAGACTGCCGTGGTCTTTCCAGATCTGCTGCTGTTTTGGGCTACGCTCGTCGGGCCAATATCCGGGCCAGTGTCCGTTCTCGTCATAAGTGACGATGCCGTACTCCGGCGCATCACGTCCCATTAGCAATAAATGTGTTCCTCGCGTTTCGACCAAATACTCGCTGCGTTTGAAGTCCGCAGCAGCATATCCCAATGCACGTGTTAACTTGGATTCTCCGATTAACACACGGTAGCCATCGGCGGCATCTCTTGCTTCGTCCGTGGTTATAGGCAGCCTGACGCCGGTGATCTTGTTGATGTAATGTTGCAGCTCGAGCGCCGCAATTTGTGTATAACGCGTTGGATTGGCGGCGAGGACGATCTTCGCGATCGCCTTTTGGTTTTCAACAAGCGCTACCGAGCCTTTGCCTGCTTGCTGCGCGAAAACGCTTGACGTGACGAGTAAGCTGACGCACAAGCAGTGCAGGCCGGTAATCATTGGGAAGAACTTCATTGACTTTATCTCTTGGTGTTGCCGCTACCCAGCAGTGAATGGGTGAAGAAAACATTGTAGATGCCGGTAGTCGTGAGTGTATAGAGTTTGCAGAGTTGCCTGTCGAGACTACCTGCACGATGGTCGTGTTGTCGCTAGCTTTGTGAAAGACGATTCGATGTCAGGTGTGTTTTGATTTGCGAACAGTCAGCACTTAAACGCACAAATCGGCTGTCATTCGCTATTCACTGGGTTGAGTTCATCACTAGGGTGGTAGACGATAGTCGAGATAGATTTATCGTTTCCTTCAATCAACCAGAATCGAACGCTTCGAGAATTACACTGTGACACGGAATCTACTCTTTGGAATGGCCTTGCTGTTTCCGGCGATTGCCTATGCGAATCCATTCATCGTCCATAACGGTCAGCCGAACGCTGAAATCATCATCGCCCAGGAGCCGCCTCGGACAGTCCATCTTGCGGCTAGGGAGTTGCAAACGTATGTGGAGAAAATCACGGGAACGCGGCTCAAGATCACCACAAAGCCTACCAAGCCCTTGAACAAGATTTATGTCGGAGAGAGTCCTTATACCCAGAAGCTTGGAATCAAGATCGACAATCTCAAATACGGTGCGTATCGCATCGTTTCCGGCGAGGACTGGCTCGCGCTAATCGGTCAGGATTCCAACTTCACGCCGATTGAACCATGGCCAAAGGACTACAACGACATCCGCACCGGCAAGATGCAGGCAGAGTGGGACAAGATCACCAAAGCACAGTGGGGCTATCCGCACAGTCAACTTCACAAACACTATTCGGGCCGCAACCATTTGTTCGGAACGCCCGAGGAAACAAAAACGGACGATCAAGGAAACGTTCACGTTTGGACGTATGACGAACGTGGCAGCTTCAATGCGGTCTGCGGATTTCTTCGTGATCTGGGCGTGCGTTGGTACATGGCGGGCGACATTGGCGAGATCCTGCCGCAGACAAAGACGATCGCACTTCCCAAGGTCGACAAAACCGTCCATCCTGATTTTCCAATGCGAATCTTGAACTTCCGCCCGGCAGTCTATGGTCGAGACGCGATGATGTGGGGATTCCGGCTTGGTGTCCGGCAACCCTACGGTCGGCAGGCGGCACATGGCATGCACAGCATGACCGACAACGAACGAACGTTAAGGATGCATCCCAATTGGTTTGCGCTCTACGGCGGCAAGCGACAAAACGATCCTCAGATCAAAAACAACCAATTGTGCTATTCGAACGACGAGCTGTTTCGCGAGACCGTTCGGTTTTGTCAGACACAATTAGATCACTTTGACATGGACGTCGTATCCGTTCAGCCACCGGATGGGTATACAGCCATGTGTCAGTGTGAATTGTGCAAAGGTAAAGATTCACCGGAACTGGGCTATCGCGGGATGCTGTCGAATTATGTTTGGGACTTCGTCAATCGAGTCGCCAAAGAAGTCGGCAAAACACATCCAAACAAGAAGATCTCGAATCTGGCGTACGGAATCTATACCGAACCGCCAAGTAATATCGACAAGCTGGAACCCAACATACAGGTGATTATCGTCGGCGGACGTCGGCCGTTGAGCGAGGACCGAGAAGATTTAAGAAGGCTGCGGGATGGCTGGGCCAAGAAGACGGATACGCCGGTCGAGATTTTCGAGAACTATCCATTCACCGGACGTGGATTTTACCTGCCAGCCTATTTCCCACGTTCTTTGGGCGAGCAGATCAATGAGACAAAGGGGGCGACTCGCGGCGAAGACATCTGGATCACGATGGACTTCAAGGAGAATGCGATCGGCTACAACCACTTTTTGCTGTACTTCACCTCGCGAATGTACTGGGGTGGCAAGGATAAAGATGCCGGCGCGATGTTCGACGAGTATGTCGATAAGTTTTATGGTCCCGCCGCAGCCGAGATGGGAGCGTTCTTCGCCTATTGCGAAAAGAATTGGCGTGGCATGGATAGAGACAGCGCGTTGGCGGATGAAGCGCTGCGATTGTTTGCGATTGCCAACTCCGCAGTCGCTCGCGATTCAATCTACGGCCGGCGCATTCAGCTAATCGACAACTACCTCAATGGCTTGCGACGTAAAGCGAAACAGTTGCAACAGAAACGCGGGCCCGTTCCGCAACTACGAGTAGTCAGCTCGGGCAAGCAGAAGCCGCCGATTGTTATCGATGGCAAGCTTGACGATTACGCATGGAAAAACATTCCAACTGCTTCCAAAGGCCGATTGCGCGAACTCCAAACCGGTCGGCTGGCGACGTATGACACACAGTTTATGGTCGAGTGGATTGGGAATGATCTGTGCTTTGCGATTCGCTGCAATGAGGAACCCGGCGACAAGTTAAACATCGCGACCAGGCGATATGGTATGGGGATTGTATTGAGATCGAAATCGCGACGGATGCCCATAGTTATTATCAACTTTCCATCAATCCTGCCGGAGTGCTAGTCGACCTAGATCGCGGTGCTTCACGAAATCAGTGGTTCAACTGGTCGTCGAAGGCAGAAGTTGGAACGGCGATCGCAGACGACCATTGGACCGTCGAAGTGAAATTGCCGATCACTAAAGACGAAAACGATCCATTGAATCAAGTCGTTGGCAGCAAACCGACGCCCAGTTTGCCGTGGCATGTCAACGTATGTCGTCAGCGTGTTCGCAAAAACGGAACCGAGTGGTCGGCTTACTCACCGACCGGTCGCGGTGGATTTCATGTGCCAATGAAGTTCGCTCACTTTCACGCTGGGAAGTCGACAAGGTTTCCCGCGGATAAAACGGTGACCGATCATGTTCTCGCGGGTCGTGCGGCATCCACTTTGATGCTGTCGCGAAAATGGGACGAAGCGCTCGCGGCTTATCTTAAAATGGCCGATGCCGAAAAGGTCACTGAATTCCAAAAGTCGGATGCCTTACAACTAGCCGCGCGATGTGCTGGAGTTCTCAAGGATTTTGACCGTGTTGATGAGCTCATTAATCAGATCCCGATCGAGTCGGTTGCTAAGACGGCGCGGATGAACAAACTCATCGCGCAACGCAAGTGGCGTGAAGTCGCGACGCAATTTGCGGACGAAGATTTGACTCAGTGGCCTTTCTGGCAAGTCGGCGAGGGCGCGTTTGCACGAGGCAAGGCGTTTTACTTGACGAAGAACGGCAAGCGTACCGAAGCCGATCTGCAGCTGGCGTTGAAGTATGAGCCGGATACGAGAACGAAAGTCAGTATCCGTCAAATGATCGCCCACAACCGCGAATCGAACCTCGGCGACGATGACGGCGCGCTAGAGTTCTATCGCGCAAACTTCAAAGGCAAGACTGGCATCGGTGGCGCCGACGAATTCCGTTCAGTCGATCGTGCGGCGCAGGTTCTCGGTCGCCAGGGTAAACACGACGAGGCATTGGCCACGTTTAGCGCAGTAGATTTCGAGAAAACCAAAGGATTTTGGTTACACGAAATGCTGATCTCGAAAGGAAACGCACTGGCGGCTGCTGGAAAGAAGATCGAGGCAACAGAATCGTTTCGCCGAGTTGCTGAAGATGCTTCGGCGTTAGCCGCACACCGAAAACGAGCGAAAGCGGCGATCGCCAATGAATGACAGAATCGCCAACCGGCAGTCAAAGACCGCAATGGATGATGTTTTTACACTTGAGTGCACTGAATGCGGTACCAGACTTTTTGCTTCACACTTGATTGATAAAGTCGGTGATCTTCAAGTCTATCGATGCCCCAGTTGTTTTTACGAGCAGTGCGTAAGAGTTTGTCGGGCAGAGTTCGCTCAGGTTTTTGTTGAGATTCCTGAAAAGGTGGATCTTGAGTTTCTAACGAAAGTTCGGTCACTCTTCCCTGGTCTGTTTGATGAAGAGTGGTATTACCCAGAAAAAGTGGACAGTGGATCTGTTGAAATGGTTGGGTAATTTTTGCTGTGGAGTTGCTCAGCACTCACCAACAAAGGCAGGTGTTTGAATTCTGCCTTCTCTGTCACCGTTCGTCGCTCGTTGTTTGGTTGAACGAGCGATGAACGGCTCCGACGAAGGCAGATTTCGATCACGCAGGCCGTTTTCAGAATATGACACATCATCGTGGACGATGTTGGTTCTGTTCAAATTCCAAAGGGCTGACGTAGTCGATCGATGAATGCAATCGTTCGCGGTTGTAGAATCGATCAATATAGTCTCGGACGGCTCGCGTCGTTTGCTCAAAGGTTTCGTATTGCTGCCGGTAGGCTTCTTCGACTTTGAAGCTTCTGAAGAAGCTCTCCATCGGAGCGTTGTCGTAACAGTCGCCTCGGTTGCTCATACTTTGACGGAATTCTTTTGAGCTGAGATATGATTGATATGCGAAGCTTGCAAACTGTGAGCCACGATCGCTGTGAACGATCAATCCTGTTTTGGGATTGCGCAACGCGACGGCTTGTTTGAGAGCATGGAGGGCCAAGCGAGCGTAGATGTGTTTGCTTGTAGCCCAGCCGACGATGCGTCGTGAGCACAGGTCTTGAACGGTGCATAAGTAAACAAAGCCTTCTTTGCAGTCGATGTAAGTAAAGTCCGTCAGCCAAACGGCGTTGATGTTTTGAGCCTGAAATACTCGATTCAAAAGGTTCTTGGCGATCGGTTGATCATGCTTTGAATCGGTAATCTTGACTCGAAACGTACGAGCGGTGCGGGCTCGGATACCTTGTTGTTTCATGAGTCTGGCGACGGTGTTCTTCGAGCATTTAACGTTTCGCTTAAGCAACTCTCGGTGAATTCGAGGACTGCCATAGTCGTCCTTTCGAGGTTCGTTGTGGACAGCTTTGATGTGTTGTTTCAGCTGTTCGCGACGAATGCTGGCTGGTGCCGGTTGAGCGTTTCGCCATTTGTAGAACGCCGATCGGCTGACCTTAAGCACTTTGCATTGGACTTGCACCGGCCAACGCTGCTGATGCTCGAGGATAAACTGAAACCTCAATCGTTTTCTTTGGCAAAGAAGGCCGTGGCCTTTTTTAGAATATCGCGTTCCATGCGTAGCTGCCGGACTTCAGCCCGCAGCCTCTTCAGTTCGTTTTCAGTGGAGACATCTTTGCCGATAAGTTCATCGAGAGTGCCATCCGATTCGAACTGTTTTTTCCAGTTGTAGATTTGGTTATCTCGAATGCTGAGGTCCCGGGCGACCTCAGCGGTCGACATCCCATGGATGATCACCTTGCGAACGGCTTCCAGCTTGAATTCCCGAGAAAAAGTTCGACGCCTGCTCATAGTTCCTCTCCTGTCAGACTATCATGACATAAGGAGATTCACTCTCCACCAATCTTGGGTAACGCCAGGGAGAGCTAAATCCTGAACGAGAGTTGAACGACGTTTTGGCGGTTACCAATCACGTATGAACCACCCCGCGAAATCCCAAGGGGTATAGTGCTGTGTCAGGCTTAAGAATTCGGGTTTGGTTTGCCGATGATTGTGACAACGACAGGAGGTTGTCATGGTCAAGACGTATATTGTTCGGCTCACGGATGAGGAACGAAAGACACTGCGGGGTGTCATCAAAAAGCTCAAGGGATCGTCGCAAAAAGTCCGACGAGCGCAGATTTTGCTGAAGGCTGATGCTGACGGTCCGATATGGACGGATGCTCGAATAGCGGATGCCTTCGATTGTCGCGTTCGGACCATCGAAAAACTCAGGAAACGGTTTGTTGAAGAGGGCTTTGAAATCGCACTTCATGGGAAGAAACGCTCCACGCCACCTCGAAAGAAGGTACTTGATGGAGAACAGGAGGCCAAGGTCATTGCGTTGAGGCTGGGTCCGGCTCCGGAAGGTTGCGGCAATTGGTCGCTCAGATTGATGGCCGACAAAGTTGTTGAACTGGAGATCGCCGAATCAATCAGCCACGAAACGGTTCGGCAGACTCTGAAAAAAACGGCATGACTCAGCGCAAGATTCAGTACTGGGTGATTCCGCCTGAAGCCGACGCCGAATTCGTTGCTCACATGGAAAGCGTCCTCGAAACTTATGCTTTGCCGCACGATCCGAAGGTACCAGTGCTTTGCATGGATGAGCAGCCTGTGCAACTGACCAAAGAAACTCGCACGCCGATTCCCGCGACAAGGCAGCACGCTCGCCGAGTTGACTACGAGTACGAACGAGCGGGTACGGCATGCGTGTTCATGTTCACTGAACCAAACGCGGGCTGGCGTGAAGTCCGCGTACGGAAGCGTCGCACCAAGGTCGACTGGGCTCATGAGATGGCCCGTCTGCTGAGAGGCCGATACGCGGATGCAGAGCGAGTCAATTTGGTATGCGACAATCTCAACACGCACACGATCGGAGCGTTCTACGAGGCGTTCGACCCGGCAGAAGCCCGCGAATTGGTTCGCCGCATCGAATTCCGCTACACGCCCAAACACGGCAGCTGGCTGAACATCTCGGAGAACGAACTGAGCTCGCTGACTCGGCAGTGCCTTAGTGGTCGCCGATTCGCGACGGTTCAAATTCTCGGCAAGGAAACATCCGCTTGGGGCGATCGAAGTAACGACAAACAACGAACCGTCGACTGGCAATTCACCATTGACGACGCGCGACACAAACTAAAAAATCTGTACCCGAATTCTTAAAACTGACTGAGCACTAGTGCTTTGTCATGCTTAATGAGTTCAAGTAGTGGAATTCGCCAGAATTCCTTTCGCGGCTAAGAGAATTCTGGCGAATTCCACGACTTGCCAAAGCGTTTGCAACCCGAGTATTAAACGTTGGCGCAGCAATAGTACGCCATTCTTCGGTTGACGGTCGCGAAACTCGCCAAGAGTTTCTGCCAGCGTGATATGCCGAAAGTCTTGGCAACTTTCGCTACGGTGTTGCGTCAAGCGAACATTGAGTTAGTTGGAGAGCGTCTAAAGGCTGGACTCCAACTGCGTGCGCAATGCAGGTTAGGCGGAATTTGTGCAGACTTCCCCCCTAAAGGGGACTACTAACCGCAAAGGGTGCAACCAAGCGCGTGAGCGAGAATCAAAGCTGCTTACTGATCGCCACGCCAGACAACTTGAGTTTTTGTAGCCATATCGTGCAGCGTTTGTTTCTTCCCAAACGCTGCGACGATCCAGCCTACAAATGCAGGCAGTCCACACAAGACGCGTAAGAATGCACGAATAAACGAGGCACCCTGGGTGATGGGTTTCTTACCTTCATGGTCAACGACAATTAGACCAATTGCATTCTTGCCCAATGACCCACTGGCGTTTCCGCATTCTTGGAACCCAAAGTACAGCAGCGGGAAAACTACCCAGTAAGGAAGAGTGGCGAATCGCACAAAGCCAAACCAAGCAATTATTGATGTAACGCCTTCCTCCGCGCCGAATGCCACGTAAACAGCCGCAATTGGATACAGTAAAACCACCAATGTGAGGAAGATCATAGTCAACACTGCGAAATCAACCATAATGGCAAGATATCGCACCCAGAACCCCGCCGGCACACCTGGCTTCTGTTTTGTGACATAACCAAGGGTTCGCTTGTTGTAGTGGGCGAACAGACCATTGACACGCATCATAAAAACCGACGGAAAGGCAACCGAGAAGCTCATTGGCGTGATCGTCAAAAAAGCGATTAAGGCTGCAAAAGCAATCACTAGAGATACGAAAGTAAATCCACTCAATTCATCCGGTCCCAAGATCGCTTCGATAGCTCGTAATACTAAATCTGAGACATAGGCAACCAGGGTCGTTCCGAACACCGTCAGCAGACCAACAACGATTAAAGCGTGCAAATGAACAGCGATGAATATGACCCAGTAGTAAGCCACGCCCCCAAAATGCTTGAATGTGTTCTTGATCAAGTCGATTGGCAGCCAGCCCGGGTAAGTATACTTCGCCGCCATGTGTGAAGACGCAACCGGGAAGAAGAAGATCGGCAGGACGTAAAGGACACTTGTAAGTCCAATCACTGGAGCAAGCATTGCCATTAGCCCACCAGTTACTGCATCATCACTAGCGAGTACCTTGATATCCTGCGGAATACCTCCCACGACGGCGATGACAGTAGGTACCAAGAGCAAGGGGCTGACGATCACAAGAGGCCAGAAGAAGTATTTGATTCCCCAGGAAACGCAACTAAACATATCAAAGTTGAATTTGCCCAAGCCCTCCTGTTGCTCAAGGGTACACTTCACGACATGCACATGCAGACTCCAAAGCCAGCCGGGCATCGTTAAGTAAAAGATGACCGCAAGCCCCGCCCAAAAGGCGATCAAGGGCGGCTTCTCACAGTAGCCCGCCATAAACGCGCTGCCGACATAGAGTATGCCGAAGATCGTCCAATAAATACCTGTCCGAACTGCGAATTTCATGTTCTTCTTGAGGAACTCGAAGCTGTCTTTCCAGACGACCGAATAGAATTCGGACGGGTCTGGCCCGCGCATCTTTCTCTTTTTGCGTTGCTTAGCGCTGAGTTGTCCAGTCTCGATATTGACGCCACACTCCGGGCATTCGATGTCTTCTTCGTCAACTTCCGCTGTGCATTTGGGACAGATTCGAATGCTGGTATCTTCCAGAGCCTCGTCGTCTAATCCCGAAAAGAAATCGTCATCATCCGGCCGACGCTCGACGACACGTTTTTTCTTCTTTTTCTTTTTGCGCTGACCAGCAGGGACTCGCACTCGTTCGCCGCAATCTGGGCATTTGATGGCTTTGCCGCGAGCAGCGTCAGGAGCACTAATGGCTTTGCCACAGTCACAGCGGACTTTGATCGGCATAAACTCTACCTCATCGCCTGGATTCAAGGACTGTCAACCGAATGCCTCGGTCAGCGCCTATTCCTTTTCGTCATTAGAACCACACATACTAGCGTGCCTGATCGTCCGAGCAAACTGAACGCCGATTTCGAGTTTTTTCCACAGTGCTCACGGATTCTGGTTTTGGTTGCTCTTTTGCGAGAACTACTTGTTCAAGGTGGCTAAGTACGAGTCTTGGGCAGGGAGATAGAAATCTACGCGGCGGCTATTGTGGCTCTGCGACTCCGTTCGCACAGCCAACAGAGTCATGGAAACTGCATTGCGGCACGGCTAGTTGGAGTCCAGGCTTTAGCCGCCAAGCCAAATTCCTTTAGCAACGCCTGAGCGCCTAAAGGCTGGACTCCAACGGCATGTAGTATGCCACATATCGATTCTATCGGTTGTAGCAATTCCAACTACCACTCCGGATTTCGGCAAGAGTCCGGGGGTGTGGACGCTCTTTTCGTTGCAGATCGGATAATCCGCTGCCGAAACGACGATTAGGACACTTCGCGTTTGAGGCTTCGGGCTGCGCCATGCCGTACTCCGTGCTGGGAGCATTGGAATGCTGAATCGATTTTGGAAAACGATATTTAGTATTGTTATCTGCCTTTCCTTACACACGACTCTGCTGGCTGATCACCACGAAGAGCCTTGCACGGAGGCCGAATGCCCATCCAAGGATGCGTGTGCAGATGAATGTGGCAGCCAATCAGTCGCAAGCTCACTGCTTGACGGAGCACTGATTGATGAAATCATCAACGGGACGACTGGCCAACTGAAAGACATGCCCGTTGGGTCGAACGGCAAGCTCACATACGGAGGCCAATTTCGGCATCGATATCACGAAGAAGAGAATCGAATTCGGCCAGGCGGGCCGGCGCGAGGAACTTACAACCTCTATCGTTGGCGAAACTGGCTGGACTATCGAGTTGACGACACATTCGGCCTACACATCGAAATGATCGACGCCTCGATCTTCGATAACGAATTGCCAGACACTGGGATCGATGTCAACCGATGGGACATTTTGAATGCATATATCGACTTGAAGATCCTTGAAGTCGACCAGAATCCCGTCGTCCTGCGCAGCGGCCGTCAAGAGCTGCAATTCGGAGCACAACGTTTGGTGTCGCCATTGGAATTCGGAAACACACGGCGCAACTTTGAGGGATTCCGGCTAACAACGAAGACCGCCGAATGGGACTTGGACGCGTTTGCTACTCGACCAGTCAACACGGCAACCGGGGCTCGATCGCTGGCTCTTCAAGACAACGCACACGATCACGCTGATTACAGTCGCACGTTTAGCGGTGTCTTCAGCACCTACAAGGGCCTCGAAACAAACAAGCTCGACCTTTACTGGTTCTGGCTTCGTGAGCAAGAGCCAAATCCCGCTCGCGCCGATGGCAGCCGACACACAATCGGTTCACGGCTTTACGGATCGAAGTCCGTCAGTGACGAATTTGGCCAAGCGGTGGGTCTTGTGTCATGGGACTTCGAAGGAGCGTTTCAGCTTGGTCACGACAACGGCGAAGACGTCGGTGCGGGATTCTTTGTTACCGACGTGGCGTATCAATGGGTTCAAGCACCCTGGAAGCCAAAGGTCAAGGGAGTCTTTTATTACACATCAGGAGACGACGATCCAAACGATGGAGATAACAACACGTTTGATGATCTCTTCCCGCTTGGTCACGCTTATTGGGGTTTGCTCGACAACATGTCTGGCCAAAACCTGATCGATTACAGCGTCCAAGCTCAGGTCTTCCCGACCAAGAAGCTCAATCTTCTTGCCGCATACCATTGGTTCGACCGAGCCAGCCAAAACGACTTCATCTATAACTTGCCAGGTGTGCCATTTGGCACGGCACCGGGAACAGCTGGCGCAACCAATGCTCGAGACATCGGTTCTGAACTGGACCTTGTTGCGAACTACGCCGTCAGCGAACGGGTGAAGGTCCAAATCTTATATGCTTGGTTTTACTACGAAGCCGCCGTCACCGAGGATCCCGCCATCAGCCGCCAAGACGCGACTCAGTTCTTTGTGCAGACGCTGATCAATTATTAGCGGACTGCTTAAATCAGCCTAAAGAGCCATCGTTTAACCCGTAGCCATAGGCGAGGTGCTGTTCCTCGCCTATGGCTACAGGTTAAACGACTCTGTGAACACTGTTCCAGATTACTCAGCTTCTGCAACTACAAACGCAGCAGGATGAGGCACTGTGACCTTGCCATTCTCTACCAATGGCGAGTGGCTACGGATTTGAGCAACATCGAGTCCAACGCCATCTGGTGATTCGGTTGTCGATGAGTCGTCTTGCCCTTCGTCCAGACTCATATAGCGACGAGCCTTCAAGACCTCGGCATGCACGACTGGGAATCCCGGAATCTGGGCGTCCCATTCCAACAATGTTGAGACGCCGCCGGTGAGCTGATGCGCGAGCCGATAAAGTTCCCAGACAGGGTCAATCACGTGACCATCGTGCGTATCGATGATGTGTGTGCCAAGATTCGTGTGCCCCGCCAAGTGGTATTGCACCACACGCTCATGAGGCACGGCTTCCAAATACTCGACCGGATCAAAGTTGTGATTAAAGCTGGACACGTAGACGTTGTTGACATCCAGCAAGAGTCCGCAGTCGGCGTCCTCGGCCATGCGCGCGATGAACTCCCACTCGGGCATCGTTGATTTCGTAAAGGTTACGTAAGTGCTTGGGTTCTCTAGGACGAGTGGTCGCTCCAAGCAATCTTGAACGACGCGAATGCGATCGACGACGTACTTCAAACTGTTTTCCGTCAGCGGCATCGGCAGCAAGTCGTGACCGTTCAGTCCCGCAACGCCTGTCCAACACAAGTGGTCGGATACCCAAAGAGCACCGCACCGCTCGGCCAGCTTCTTCAGCTTTCGCAGATAATCAAAGTTGAGCTCGTCCGAACTCCCGATCGACATCGAGACGCCGTGCATTACGATGGGATAGCGTTCGCTGATTTGGTCCAACAGGTATCCGGGTCGCCCGCCGGAATCCATGTAGTTTTCCGAGATAATCTCGAACCAATCCACCTTGGGGTTTTTCTCCAAGATGTAGTTGTAATGGACGGTTCGCAGCCCGACACCAAGGCCGAGGTTGGGATGTCCAAGCCGAGGTTCGATCATCTTGAGTCTCTAATTCAACGACTAGAATCAAGAACCCCGGCTACCCTGACGAGTAACCGGGGACTTGTATCAAAACAGCACGCGAAGCAAGCAACTATGATGTTGCTTCTTCTTTAGCTTCTTCCTTCGGCTTTTCTTCGCCTTCCGACTTGGCGGGAGCAGCCGGTGCATCACCGAATGCCTTTTCTTGAGCAGCCATTGCCTTTTCGAATGCGGCGCGAGCTGCCTTCCAGGCTTCTCCATCCGGCTTCATCGGAACGTGGCAACCGCCTTTGCCTTTGCACTCGTTGGCGCCAGCATTGGCACCGCAGCCACCGAGCCCCTTACAGGCATTGTTGCCGGCACACTCGTGTTTGGTCGTTGCGCAAATACCTTGGCCAGCACAAGCATTGTCGCCACCAGCACCTTTGCCTTTACACGCATTCAAGCCACGGCAAGCGTGAAGTGCGACCTTCTCGCCTTCGTCGGCTGGTGTTTCCTCACCGTCTTCAGGCAATGTCTCATTTAGAGAATCTTCCGCGGAAGTGGCGTCGGTTGGCGGAGGATCGCCACCGGTGTCGCCCGCACATCCCGCCAATGTTCCTGCAACCATGCCGCCCAGAGCTGCCGCAGTCAGCTTGTTGAAATCTCGGCGATTCAAGTTCGATTTTTTCATCCTGTGTGTTCCTTAATGTTGTCTAACAAGGGGCTCTGAAAGAACCATTGTGAACCGTGCTGTCACGAGAACTCCTGGGTCCTTAACTCCAATACGTATCTGAGCTTCCGAAAACCGAGCCGTCAAGTGTCGAGTGTCGAAAACTGACACTTGTGGAAGATTTTCTACACAAATTCCATTGGCTTACGAAACAAAATCATCCTATGCGAAAGAAGCCCGCCTTTTTCGAAAAGCCTGCCTTCGAATCTCGACTCTCGGAAGCTGTCAAATAAGACTTTCTGCATATTTGTCGCCGATACTTGAGAGTCCGAATCGAGCTGATTAGAATTGTCGTTTCGATTTTTCAAAGCAAATCCGGTAGCTTCCTCGCCCTCTACCCTATTCTCGCGAGGTCCGCTCTCGCTGCCGAGTTGGCAAGTTTTCAATCGCGCAACCAATGGTTGATTGTCTCTTGGGCGCCAGAAATAGTTTCGGTGCCGACAGTTGACCTGACTGAACACGCGGAGCGTGCGCCCGGTGTTCGAAGTGCGTACATCATTAATTGGGAGAATGTAAAGTGACAATCAAAGTTGGAATCAATGGGTTTGGTCGTATCGGACGTGTAACGTTTCGCGCATTGATGGCTCGTTCGGACGAGTTTGAAGTGGCAGCCATCAACGACTTGGGCGACCCGAAGAAACTCGCCCTTTTGCTCAAATACGACAGTGTTCAAGGTCGTTTCCCCGGAACCGTTGAAGCTGACGGAGACAGCTTGGTCGTTAACGGTACGCCAATCAAAGTTTGTGCAGAACGCGATCCTAGCAACTTGCCTTGGGGCGACTTGGGAGTTGACGTCGCCTTGGAATCCACCGGCTTCTTCACAAACCGCGCGGCTGATGGCAAGCCTGGTTTCGACAGCCACTTGGCTGCCGGCGCTCGCAAAGTCGTCATCTCGGCTCCGGCCAAGGACGCTCCGGATTTGACCGTAGTGTTGGGTGTCAACGACGATCAGCTTTCACCCGAGCACAAGTGTGTGTCGAACGCCAGTTGCACGACCAACTGTTTGGCCCCGATGGTGAAGACGCTTCACGAAAAATTCGGTCTAGAACAAGGCCTGATGACGACCGTGCACGCGTACACGAACGATCAACGCGTGTCGGATCAATTGCACTCGGACTCGCTGCGTGCTCGAGCCGCCGCGATCAACATCATTCCGACCTCGACCGGTGCCGCCAAGGCCGTCGGTTTGGTCTTGCCGGAATTGAATGGCAAGCTGACGGGCATCAGCCTTCGCGTTCCCGTGCCTGCTGGCAGCATCACCGATTTGGTCGCCACGCTCAGCAAAGACGTCCCGGCCGACGAAGTCAACGCGGCAATGAAAGAAGCCGCTGATGGCCCGTTGAAGGGTGTGATGGAATACAACGAAGACCCGATCGTTTCGAGCGACATCGTTGGCAACAAGCACAGTTGCATCTTCGACGCTGGTTGGACCAACTCAATCGGCGGCAACATGATCAAGGTTCTTGGCTGGTACGACAACGAGACCGGTTACTCGAATCGTACGGCTGACTTGATCGCTAAGATCGCTGGTCTGTAAGAGCCATACAACTGAGGTCTCAAGGGGCGAGTTGGCTTGATGCTGACTCGCCCCTTTTTTCGTTGGTGCTGCCGCGGATGGGGCAACGTACTACGGCGTCGACTCGTTTAACCCGTAGCCGAAGGCGAGGTGCAACAGCCTCGCCTTCGGCTAGGGGTTAAACGACAAACATCTGGAACGCGAACGACCATCGTGCGGTTGCCTACAAGATTCGCAACCGGTCGTTTAGAATGACGGCCTGTCGTAGCCCGTTACCTCGACAATCCATTCAATTGATTACTTGCGCATCGAATACAGGAGTTTCATTCATGATTTCTCGCCGAGTAATGTCGCTGAGTTGCTTGCTGCTGACGCTGGCTGTTTACTGGCAATCTTCATTGCTGGCCGAAAACTGGCCCAGTTGGCGCGGTCCCACCGGCAACGGTATCTCGACGGAAAAGGGACTGCCAACAGAGTGGTCAGCCAGTAAAAACGTTGCCTGGAGGATAAAATTGCCGGGTCAAGGTGGCGCGACTCCAGCCGTGTGGGACAACCATATTTTTGTCACCGCTGTTGACGATAATGAGTTGGTCTTGCTGGCGTTTGATATCAGCGGCAAGCAGCTTTGGCGCGAAGTCTTGGCCACCGGCGACAAGAAAGTTCGCGGAGACGAAGGCAACGCGGCCTCACCGTCGCCTGTGACCGATGGCAAGCATGTTTGGGCCATGATGGCCAATGGGGCTCTGGCCTGCTACGACTTTAAAGGCAACAAAACCTGGAGTCAGGACCTGCAGGAGCTCTTTGGGCGATTTCGAATTGCATTTGGCATGACATCTTCGCCAGTCTTGCACGACGGTCGATTGTTCTTGCAACTGATTCACGGAGACGGCCAAGCCAGCACCCAGGAAGCATTGGTAGCGGCCCTCGATGCCGGCAATGGAAAAGAACTCTGGCGTCAATACCGCGTCACGAAGGCTCGCGCGGAAAACGAGCACTCGTATGCTTCACCGATTTTATATCAAGACGCAACGCAGACTTACTTGGTGACACACGGAGCCGACTTTGCGATCGCGTATGCCCTAAAAGATGGCAAAGAGATTTGGCGGCTGGGCGGCTTGAATCCGCACGAAGATCCCAAGCGCCCCTATCACTCAACGCTGCGTTTCGTGGCTTCTCCGGCTGCTGTGCCGGGAATGATCGTTGTTCCAACCGCCAAGAACGGCCCCGTGTTCGCAATCAAAGCCGATGGCAAAGGCGATCTCACTGGGAATGAGTCCGTTCATCATTGGATTCGCCCGAAGAACACGCCGGACGTGCCATCGCCGTTGATCCATGAGGGCTTGGTTTATCTCTGTCGAGAAAGTGGCGACCTGATCTGCATGGAAGCGGATAGCGGCGAGCAACACTATCTAGAGAGGACGCATCGGATTCGTCACCGAGCGTCGCCTGTCTACGCCGATGGCCACATCTACTTGGCTGGCCGCGATGGCAAGGTCTCGGTCGTCAAAGCGGGCCGAGACTTCAAACTTGTCTCACAAAATGAGATTGGCGACGACGTCTCAGCATCGCTGGCAGTTTCGAACGGAACGATCTACATTCGTAGTTACAATTATCTCTGGGCAATTCGGAACTAATCAGACGTTCAACAATTGGCATTTCGAAAAGGCCCCGTCGAAAGGCGGGCCTTTTTCATGCGCCGAGAGACGGGAGCAACTCTTCGTTTAACCCGTAGCCGTAGGCGCGGGACCCGCTCAAATGTTTCAAAAAGTCAACAAACCGTCAACAACGTGAAACTCAGCAAAACCGCACACCCTCAAGAAGTCTGTTATGCTTCGACGACTTAACGTTCAAGCTTAACAAAGTGTCAAGACACCCTAACAAAGCTAAGTTCTCGCTTATCAGCCGAAAAGAATTGGCACGCACGGGCCAAGAGGCGGCGTTGATGTAACCGCCAGAACTCACAACAGATTGCGCATTGTGAGACGCATCGATTCAGCGTTTCGATTGCGGCAACGGCACGCTCGCTGCATTACGAGAGGTCGGAATCGACCCCGCTTCCAACAGTTCAACCGGTGTTTCGACTGCATGCTCAACGGCTTGTTGCGAACCAACGAGCATCGCAGCGAATCACCCGTCAATCGACTGCTCGGTCGGACTGATGCCGACGAGGGCCTCCCAAACGCGCTTGCATTTCAGTGCTCCGCGAGTCCGTTTGGGATCTTCGTTCCATCACTCTACCGATTGGGGTTCTCTCTCACTGTTTTTCTCTCTCACAAAGGAAAAGAAACCATGTTGCGCAAACTGTGGAAAGATGACTGTGGCTTCGTCATCTCCGCCGAATTGACGCTTGTCCTGACAATCGCCGTACTCGCGATGGTCGTCGGACTGAGCGAAATGGCGGTCGCCATCAACACCGAACTGAACGACTTGTCGAACGCGTTTGGCCATCTGCGACAAACGTACCGATACACTGGCTTCATCGCCAACGACGGTGGACAAAAGTATAAGAGTTCATATGCCGG
Source organism: Planctomycetaceae bacterium (assembly GCA_002722955.1). Lineage (GTDB taxonomy): Bacteria > Planctomycetota > Planctomycetia > Planctomycetales > Planctomycetaceae. The sequence goes on from PBMZ01000001.1 coordinate 27,527, forward strand.
TTCAACTTGGACCGACAACATTGATGACTGCGACGACAACACAACTTTGGAACTGGTCTGTGGCGCTGCCGCCCAAACGGCCGACGAGAAGCCGTAATCGGCACAATTATCGGCCAGACTTACCACGGCCGATTTCTTCTTGCTCTGCTCCGGGGGATTTTGGGGTCCCTCGGAGCATTTTTCATTCTTTGGTGGCAGAGTTTAGCGATTTCGAATTCAAGATCTCCGACCTGAATTTTGAAATCGCTTCAAGCACTTGCAACTCTCGCTTTCGCTAAGTATTGAAGATCTTTCCCGTCCCAATGATGTGGGACGACTTTGTCAGACTTCTAGCGGTTCAGCTTGCAAGGCAAGAAACATGAAAGCCATCGCCGTTACTCCCGGCACACCCAATAGCGTCCATTTGAACGAGCTGCCCAAACCATCCGTCGACGACATCGCCGATGGTCGAGGCGTGTTGGTTCGAGTTCTGAAAGTCGGCGTCGACGCCACCGACCGCGAGATCAATGACGCACTCTACGGCAACGCGCCCGAAGGTTACGACTTCCTGGTCATCGGACACGAATCATTTGGTATCGTCGAGGAAGTTGGCGATGCCGTCACTCATGTGAAACCGGGTGATTACGTCTCGTGCACAGTTCGACGACCCGGCGGGTCGATCTATGACGTCATTGGCCACAACGATATGACATCCGAAGAGGTTTACTATGAGCGTGGCATCAATCTCCGCCACGGATACCTCACCGAGTTCTTCGTTGATGACCTCGAGTACATCGTTCGCATTCCGGAATCCGTTAAGCACTTGGGAGTTCTGGCCGAACCTGCCAGCGTCGTCGCGAAAGCAGTCGAGCAAGTTTACGAAGCTCAGCGTCGGCTGCTTGTCTGGGAACCAAAGACCGCATTCGTCTTAGGATCGGGCCAAATCGGCTTGTTAGCGACACTCGCGTTGCGACTTAAAGGTGTCGAGGTCTATACGCTGGCACGCTCGGCCGCCGAAGGCAACATCAAAGCCGAAATCGCGGAAGGGTACACCGGTCACTATGTCAGTACTGCCGAGACGTCGATCGACGATTTGGTCGCCAAGGTCGGCAGGCCCGATATCATCTTCGAATCAACCGGCAGCAGTTGGATCGCTTTCGACGCGATGCGGCACTTAGGTCTCAATGGCGCGATGGTTTGGACAAGCATCACGGGCGGCGACAATGAAGCAACGATCCCTGCCGACAAGATCAACTTGGAATGGGTCCTGGGAAACAAGTTGATGCTCGGATCAGTGAACGGCAACTTCCGTCATTTCCGTCAAGGTATCGCGGATTTACTACAAGGCGAGATGACATATCCCGGCGTCACCGAAAAGATCCTGACTCACCCGATTGACGGCTTGGACAATTACCAACAAATGATGGACTTGCTCGTCGAAGCCATGGCCCTCAAGGTGTATGTCAACGTCGCCGAAGGGTAGAATGATTGAGTCGCTCGGCTCTTGCTGAGACAACGGTAACCCGACGCGTGAGCGAGGGACGCTGACACGTACCCGAGAGCTAAACGTAATGCTGCGAACACGTGTCAGCGTCCCTCGCTCACGCGTCGGGTCACTATGGTCGCAAGCTTCACTTAGGCTCATGCGACAATTGAAACACAAGGAACATCCGATGTCTGATGAAACACAATTGATAGATGCACTCAAGCAGGTCATCGATCCCGAACTGATGATCAACATCGTCGATCTCGGTCTGGTCTATGAAGTCGAACAGGAAGAGTCGAAAGTCAACGTCGACATGACACTGACAAGTCCAGCTTGTCCCGCCGGACCCCAAATTGTGCAGCAAGCAAAGATGGCGTTGGAGCGTCTCGAAGATGTCGAGGAAGCGGAAATCAAACTCGTCATGAGTCCGCCATGGTCGCCAGAACGCATGACTGAAGACGCGAAAGATCAATTGGGCATCTTCTAACATGGAAAGACACAGAAGCCCGGATTCTCGAACTCTTTAACGCTTTGTCGCATCAGCCTGCAGCTTCGCGATCTGGCTACGAATCTCTTTGTCGCCATTGTTCGGGTACAAGATACGAGTGACCTGCAGCAGCTTGCGGCACTCTTCGAACTCACCCAGCTTGAAGCAGCACAGCGCCTCTTGATAGCGTATTTCGAGCCATTCCTGCGAACCGTCTTTCTCGGAATTCAAGAGCGTTCGCCAGTGAACTTTCGCCTTGCGGTAGCATTCCTGTGACTCACACTTCATCAACAGGTCGGCGACGGTTCGCGCCAGTTTCTTGTCGCGTGGGCTGTCATCAAGCAGCGCGCTGTAGACTTCCAACGCCTTCGATGATTGGTCGGTCGCCAAATACGCTTGACCCAAACAATGGGCCAGTCGAGTTTGCTGCTCGGACGTGAGTTCGTCCTGGCGCACGAGCAATCCAGATGATGCGCTCAACTGCAAATCTCCGATTTGCCATCGAGTTTGCTGGTCCGCCCCCTCGATGAGCGGCATTAGCCCATCCAGAACGGCAAGGACTTCATCAGCACTATTGCGACTGAGTCGCTCGACCAGTTGTTGAGCTTCACGAGAATTTCCTTGTCCTGCCAGCGAAACGATTCGCAATTGAGTGGCTTGGTTGATCAGCCACTTCCATGTTTTTTCCCGCTCCATCGGCGCGCCGCCGTTGGCGTCGGCTTGTACTTGTTCCCAACTATCGAAGACACGTCCTAAGCACACTTCCGCGGCGCTATAACCGGGCGTCTGCCGATTCAGATAAATCCGAGCCAAACGCAGCACAGTCTCACTTTGTTCGGTGTCTAATGTTTTGGGCGTCTTCAGGAACGGGTTCGTGGCTTTCGCCAAATGTCGGATTGCGGCGGCCTCCCATTCGGCCGTGGATTGCTTCAATTCACGCAGTCTCGCCAGAATCATTTCGTAGCAACGAGCCGTCGCTGCCTGAGCCGGCTTGCCCCGCAAATGCTCGACCGGAATCTGTTTGTAGAGGTCTAAGGCCTTGGTGATTTGCAGTCGCCGTTCTTCCAAACGAGCCAGCATCCAAGTTGCCTCGTTCGCCGTTGGCGATCCTTTGAATAGATGCCGGTGTTCGGTCAACGCTTCGGTATAAGCTTCTCGGCGGTTCGCGGTTGCTTGCTCGTCATACAACTTGCCCAAGCAATAAACCCACAACAAATGGGCACTCGCCCGGCGTTTGTGGATTGGAAACGATTGCGTGTGCTCGCGAAAGGCGTCGGCGGCTTTCACATAATTGCTCTCACGAACTAAGATCGAGCCTCGAATAAACGCAAGGTTTCCGGCCAAGTCGTCCAACTTCTTAGCTTGAGCTTCTTCAACGGCTTTCCCGTAAGCGTCCATCGCGTCGTCAATGCGGCCGGCCGAGTAAAACTGTTTTGCCTGTTGAATCGCGGCCGCCAATCCCGCGCCCAGCGACTGATTGCTCTGCATCGATTCCTGCAGCAATCGGCAACGCTCGCCCCAATAACCACCGTGATGTTCGATCGCCCGCGCAACGTGCACTTCGAATTGCTGCAGCAACTGGCTGGCCAATTCCTCGTTCTTAACTTCTTTGGCCGTTCGCCAAAGATTCAAGATCACGATGGCGTTCAAATAGCGAAGCTCGCCCGACATCATTTGGTACTTGCGCCGGTAAGCGATCAACGCTTCGGCGGCGTCCGTGTATCGATTCTCTTGATTCATGATCCGGATGCGTTCTGCCATGGCGCGATCACGAATGTTTCGGCGAGGCTTCGCATCGTCGACCTCTTTCAAGGTGGCTCTTGCACGTTTTAGGTCGTTTTGAATCCGAGCGATCTCGGCGAGCAACAGTTTGCTGTTCAGCGACATCTCGACGCTCATGCTGGCGCCGGAGACCTTGCCCAGCCAATCCGTCGCTGTCAACAGAGCGTCGGCGCGATCGGGCGAAGTTGTCTCCAGCAACTTGGACTGCCCCAAGAGAGCGTTGCCCAACCGATAACGAACTGTGTCCAATAGCGTTCGCAGTTCGAATGGTTGCATCGCCTCTGGTCGAGCCGTCCGTGTTCGGCGAACGCGTTCGGCCAACGTCTGTTCCAAGGCTGTCAGTTTCGAAACCACTGCGGCGGCTAATCCCAACGCTTCAGATTTCCGTTTGGTGTCGAGCGGATTCAGTTCACTTTGCCAACGAAGCGACTCGGCCTGCGACGCGGGAATCAGAGCACTTTGCACGTCCATCAGAATACGTTTTGGGTGCGATGGCTCGGTCGTTAGAAAACGGTCGACCGTTTCTCTAGCACGCTTCCACAAGTCGCCGGCTTCTTGACCGCTGGAATACAGCGCGTGTTCGGCGAATGTTCGTGACAACTCAAGCGTCAGGTCGGCTCGGTCTGATTCGCTGAGCTTGTCATCCGCAAGCTTCCGAATGCAGTAACCCTCCGCCAAGTTGAACAATTGACGTCGGCGAAGTTGTTCGAAGTACTCGCGCGAGACCGAGCCGGCGTTAGCATCGCTTCCGATCATGAAGCCAGCGCAACCCAAGATCGTCAACACAATGAAGTAAAACCGCATCGTGCGAATTGAGTGTTTCGGATTGGCGATGGGAATCCGCATAATCTGCCAAATCAATGAGATCGATGGTGGCTCTTTAGAATGATATCGGCAAATCCCTTGTCGGACGAGACTTTCGACGTGAAGGTCAGCCGAAATGTCTCGAACTGCACCTGAGCATGCGCGATCCCGACATCCACTTGCAACACGTCACGTAAACGTTTTGCCCAGAGCAGTTTACGCGAATTTCGAGAGTTTTAGCGTCGCCAGTGATGCGGACAGCTCACATGCGGCAAACACGAGTTCTAACGCGGCTTCGTAAATGCATGGGCGACATTCGGTTTCATCCAGAGATGTATTCACCACACTCTTATGCACATTTTTTCCGTAATGAATACACGATCTGTATGCGTGACCTATTAGTTGATCCGAGTTACATGTCGCAATTTGGAAACAAGTCCCTAATTCCAGGACGGGCTTTTTGTTTCCTACTCAACAAATATCGGAGACCGATCATAATGCCGAATCCACGTCGAACCGCCGAGCACGACGGCGATGGCCATCCTGACAAGTTCTGTGACCAAATCGCCGACCGCATTCTTGACGAAGCGTTGGCACTTTGTGGAGACAACTTTGACGCTCGTCGTCGCACCCGCATTGCGATCGAGTGCCTTGCCAAAGACAACTTCCTGATGGTGACTGGCGAGACGAAATGGTCGAAGCAAATCCGCGCCGAACTGGACGTCATCGAGTTGGCTCGCGAGGTTTGGCAACGCATCGGTTACAGCAACAACCCAGAAGAGATGACCGTCGTCGATCACATTCGAGCGCAATCACCACACATCGCTCATGGCGGAGGCAGCGGAACAGATCACGACCCGGCCGGTGATCAGGGCGTGATGGTTGGCTACGCCACCAACGAAACTGCCGAGTTCTTGCCCAAATAATACGTGTTGTCACGCAACCTATGTCTGCGGCTCCGCGACCTTCGCCGTAGTGGCGAGTTGGCCTGGTTGCGACCCGACACAAAGGCACAAGTCACGTTGGATCCACATGGCGAGCCCGTTGATTTTATCGTCGCGGCACAACATGCCGAATTGGAAGAGTGTGGTCTGTCACACGAAGAGATTCGCGAAACCATCTTTTCACGCGTGGTGCAACCGGTCTTAGGCCAAGACATCCCGGTCAACTTGACGAAGATCAATGGGACAGGCCTCTTCGTCATTGGTGGACCGACCGGTGATGCTGGTGTCGTCGGCCGCAAGATCGTCGTGGATCAATTCGGTCCGCGCGTTCCGGCTGGCGGCGGTGCTTTCTCGGGCAAGGACCCGTCGAAAGTCGATCGTAGCGCGGCTTACATGGCACGACACATTGCCAAGAACGCCGTCAATCAGTTAGACATCAACGAGTGCACCGTGCATATCGCTTATGGCATCGGCCAACTGCAACCGGAAATGGTCACCGCCGTCACCGAAACCGGCAACGACATTTCTTGCTGGGTGCGAGACATCTTCCCGGACCTCTCGCCCGGTTTCATCACCAACCACTTGCAGTTGTTGCAACCTGAAGGTTGGAGCTACTTCGAAGCCGCCAGCTTTGGTCATTACAGCCGCCAGCAGTTCCCGTGGGAACGCTTGATCTGATCCATCTCGGCGAGAGATGGCGGCGCTAGCCAACGGGTAGCGCCGCCACTCGCCTTAGAGACTTCAAAAAAAATGTGGCCAACTTGCGCCCGTCCATTTTTCATTTGCACTCTTCATAAACTCCCCCTCCCTATACGGAAGCCATCATGTCTACAGTTACCGAACAACTCTCCTACAAAGTCAAGGACATCTCGCTGGCCAACTTTGGTCGCCAAGAGATCGAAATCGCAGAACAAGAAATGCCGGGGCTGATGGCTCTTCGCGAGAAGCATGGCCCTGAGCAACCGTTGGCTGGAGCCCGGATTGCGGGTTGCTTGCACATGACCGTTCAAACGGCCGTGTTGATTGAAACATTGACGGCTTTGGGCGCGGAAGTTCGCTGGCCGAGCTGCAACATTTTCTCGACCCAAGATCACGCTGCCGCTGTCGCCGAACGAGGCGTCTCTGTCCTCGCTTGGAAGGGACAAAGCCAAGAGGAAGCCGACTGGTGCATCGAGCAAACCCTGTTCTGGCCCGATGGCGAACCTCTCAACATGATACTTGACGACGGAGGCGACCTGACGGCGATGGTCATCAACGACTATCCCGAGTTGCTCGACGCATCGGCCGTATCACCGAAGAGACCACCACGGGCGTCTTGCGTTTGTACCAATTGGCACAACAAGATCGTTTGCCGATCCCAGCCATCAACGTCAACGACTCGGTTACCAAGAGCAAGTTTGACAATCTGTACGGCTGCCGTGAGTCGCTCGCCGACGGAATCAAACGTGCTACGGATGTCATGGTCGCTGGCAAAGTTGTCGTGGTTTGCGGCTACGGCGATGTTGGCAAAGGTTGTGCTGTCGCGATGAAAGGACTGGGAGCCCGCGTGATCGTCACAGAAATCGATCCCATCAATGCCCTGCAAGCCGCAATGGAAGGCTTCCAAGTCACCACGCTTGAAGAAGCCGCCTCGACCGCGGACATCTTCGTCACAACGACGGGTAACACCGAAATCATTCGTGGCGGACATCTGGACGAAATGAAAAACAACGCCATCGTGTGCAACATTGGCCACTTCGATGATGAGATCGATGTTGCTTATTTGAAAGACCGTGCAGACATCGAGCGAGTCAACATTAAGACGGACGACATGGAAGGCGGTCCGGTTGCTGAAACAGTTTGATCCCGACCTGGGCATTGGTGTTGCGGGCTATCCGGAGAAACATCAGGAAGCCATCGATGCTCAGACAAACTTGGAAAACCTGAAACGCAAAGTCGATGCCGGCGCCGACGCCGTGTTTACTCAACTGTTCTTCGAGAACGACAACTTCTTCCGCTTCCGTGAACGCTACTACCAAATCGGCATCAAGGTGCCACTGGTTGCTGGCATCATGCCGATCACGGACTTCTCGCGTATTCAACGAATCACGCAACTTTGCGGAGCCTACTTCCCGGCCGATCTGCATCGCCGTTTTGAAGCCGTGCAAGATGACAAGGAAGCCCAATTCGAGATCGGCGTCGAGCACGCGATCGCTCAATGTCGCCAGTTATTCGATCAAGGCGTGGCAGGAATTCACTTCTACATCTTGAACCAGTCGGCAGCCAGTGAACGCATTCTCGAAGGGCTAAATCTTCGAGTTGAGCAAGACCAGCAGCAACGAGAGCTAGCTTTGGCATAAGCATCACGTAGGACTTGTAGCCCGTCGGCTATTCGAGACGGACTGCAAGTCCGCCCTACGTTGTGTGCGAAGCGCAGCAAACTCACTTCACGAATTCGCCAGCGGACATGTTTAGGGTTCGGTTGGCTTTGCTGACGGCGTGGTCGTCGTGAGAGACCAAAAGAACGCTGCCGCCCGCTGCCGCAAACTCACGAATGTGGCCGAGCACAATGTCGGCGTTTTCGCGATCCAAATTCCCGGTGGGTTCGTCGGCCAACAGAAGTTTCGGTTTGTTGAGAAGCGCCCGTGCCAGTGCTGTCCGCTGCCGTTCACCGGTACTCAATTCTGCCGGGACATGGTGTGCTCGATCGTCGAGATGGAAGCGAGCGATCAATTCATCCGCGTGATGTTTTGCTTCGTCGTTATCAGACGCCAGTGCCGCAGACATAATATTGTCCAGCACTGACAAGTACGGAACCAGGTGGAATTGCTGAAACACAAAACCTACCTTATCCGCACGAAACTTGGCTCGATCATCGGCCGATAGCGAATAGGGCTCAGTCCCGTCAACTTGCACGTTGCCTTCGTCTGGACCAAGCAAACCACCCGCAATCAGCATCATGGTCGTCTTACCACAACCACTGGGACCGCGAATTGCCACGAACTCGCCGGCGTTGATTTCTAGTGACACGCCATTTAATGCCACCACCTTCGAGGCCTTCTTCGAATACGTCTTGTGCACGTCGGTGAGTTGTAGCATGCCGTGACTTGAGCGAGGGTTAGGTGTTCTTAAGCTTCTTGCAGCACGAGGGCAGGATCTTGGCGAGCGGCCATTAGAGCTGGAAGCCAACTGGAGATACTTGCCAACACTGGCGCCAACACCAGTGAGGCCAAAACGAGGTTGATCGAGAACAATTGACTAGTAGCAGTGTTGACGTCGGGCAAGTCGCCGCAAACAACGCCGATGAATAATCCAATCGCGTAACCGATGCCGCCGCCAGCGATGCCGATGATCAGCGACTTGGACAAAAACAACGACAGGATTTGTTGTGAACGCAGCCCAATCGCCCGCAAGATTCCAATTTCGGAGGCCCGATTTCGCACGTTGCCAAAGGTTAGGAAACCAATCCAAATCGCGCAGCCGATCAGATTCAACGGCACCAACAGCGCCGCCAAGTTCTCGCGTTGTTTACGAATTTCCAGTCGGCTGGTCTTCTCTTGAGCGATTGCCGCCTCGCCGTCAGCTTTGGCCTTTTTCAAGGAATCTTGTGCTGACTTCTTAGCCCGCATTCGCGCTTCCGCACGTGCTAACGCTGACGATCCCTTCTCAACAACGTACGTTCCAGGAAGGATCTCTTCGATGTCTTCGCGAATCTCGCCAATTCGATCAATGGTAGCGCAGTTGCACTCCAATGCCAAAATTGCGTTGACCAAGTTTTGCATTTTCAGCAATTCTTGAGCCTCAGCCAGATTGATCCAGATCGTGCCGTCGTCTGTATCACCTTGTTCGGGCTTGAGATTTGTGACCTCAAATTCCTTGCCCAAAAGCGTGACCTTGTCACCCTTCTTCCATTTCATCTTTGTGTGCAGTGCGAAGCCAACATGCATTGTTCCGGCAGGAATCAGATCTTGCAGTGGCTTTTTCGGATCACGGTGAGCCAGCGGCACCTCGCCCCGCGTTCCTGTCAGAATCACGGATCGATTGATCTCGGGCCATTCGATCTTGCGAGTGACAATTGGCAGCAGGTGATTGACAGTCACGATTCCGGATTCTGCCAGCTTTGTGACCAACTGCTCGGGCATCGACTTGGACAAGTCGCCGTCGACATACATCTCGTTGAGGTCTTGTTCTTCCGGCAAAATCAGGATGTTGAAGCCAAGCCCCTTTGTGATTTTGCGGTAGTCGTCTTCCAGCTTCTTGCCAGCTTCGGCCGTTTCCTGTTCGTGTTTGGCAACCGTTTTCTCCAACTGACGTTTCTTGTCGTCAAGAATCGATTGCGTTTGGATTTCGTCGGCGCGGAGCAGCGTCATCGCTCCAACCAACGTACCTACAGCGACCGTAACCGACAACGCTGCCAAGAAGAAGTTGAGTTTCCGGTGCTTGATTTCGTTTAGAACTAAATGCCAAACGCTCATCGATCACCCCGTCTTTGATGAAAGTGCAACGCTGCCAACAACCACAACGCCTAAAACGACGGCTACGCTAATCAGCACGTTGAGAATCAACGGACTGGATGACTCGGCTTTGGGGGAGTCATCAGAAGCGACTTCGATTGACTCATTCGAATCGCCTTCTTGCTCTTCAACCGGGACGTCTTCGAGCTTCTCGTCATCGACAACAAACCCGCCAAGTCCCTTCAGCGGCGGCAGCTCCTTTTCGACCTCGACGAATGGCTCAATCAATGTGTCCCAGGCAACGGACATCAGCAGGTCTGTGCCCGGATTTTGATCTTTGATCGTGCACGTGCAGGGTCCAGTCAAGTCTTTGCCCGCTTGCTCGATGACGCTGGCTTGGATGCCCTTGCCGATCAACGCATAGAGTGCTCGGCCACGACCGAAGACTGGAAACGCCATCGGCTCGTCAAAGTCGCGTAAGTCTTCTTCCGTGCCCAACAACGTCTCAATAAAGATGGCTTCTTTGGGATCTTTGCGTGACAGCCGAATCGTTGAGAACTTGACCTTCAATTCAGCTGGGTCCAACATCAAAAGGCCTTGGGCAAGGTCCGCTTCGTCGATCTCGCCCAATTTGATTTTGTTTTGCTGAACTTTCAGTTCCTTTTCGAGTATTGCGAAGGACGCGTCGTCTTTCTTCTTGTCTCCGCTTTCCAGGAAGACCCAGACTGCGGACTCGCCCTTGATCAATCGGCGTGCGATCTGTCGTCGCACAGGCGAGTCCATCACGTTTTCGAGGGTATCGGCGTTTAACGGGCCAGTCCAAGCGGGGACGGGAATGCGGGCCGTTCGCGGATAGAACAGCATGACCGACGGCAACGTTTCGGTGCCGTGCGCTTCCCAGAATTTGAGCAATTCGGGATCGGGACTGTTGTCCAAATCGATCGTTTGAGCGTGAATGTTGGCGACATTGTCCTCGGCGTTGATTTGATCAACGATCGCTTTCTGTTCGTCGCTTAGCGTCCCACGGTGAAACACGATCGCCTCGAACTTGTCGGCTGGCCAACGTTCTAGGGCGTACCGAAACACGGGCACCGAGCACGCAAAGGCTGACGAAGCCAGCATCAGCAGTGTCAGCAAAACAGCAACTTGGCTCATACGTCGAGACATGGGAAGACTCCCCTGGGTGGGTGTTTCGATCAGTCGATCTCTATGCATAAGCGTAGACGACGTAGCGATTTGTTTCAATGATTGGCCCGACTTCTGCAGCGATTGTTAGAAGGCTGGCTTCTTCGAGAAACCGGGCTTCTATGCGATTGCCCTTCAGCAGGCCGAAATTCGTCATCGTCGGCATTTTCTGCTTAAGCGCCCGTGTCGTTACAGTCGATACGAAGATAGGCCATCACAGTTCTTGGCTGCGCGCGAGGTCCGTGCGCAAGCGTTGGCTGCATCTGCCACTAACATGAGATCGTTTGGAGAGCGAGATGAGATGGATAGCCACATTTGCGGCGGCTGTCGTTGTGGTGACGTCGATGTCTCTGGACGTCGTCGCCGCGCCCATCCCAACTAAGCCCGTTTACACGAACAAGACACGCTTTCGAATTCCGTACCGTTACGATGCGGCCGAAATGCGTCGTCTAAAGGCTGTTGGAATCCGCCTCTATGTTTCGACAGATTTAGGAATCAATTGGCAGAACGCGCAATCCGCAAAACCTCAATCCACCGATGCCAGCAAATACACGGGAACATTGACCGGAAAGTTTGATTTCCTGGCTCCCAACGACGGAGAGTATTGGTTTGCGGTGCGAACACTGGATGGACGCGGCAACTTGCATCCACCCAATTATGAGGCCGGTTTGAAAGTCATCGTCGACACCCAAGCACCTCAGTTCGACATTCGTCTGAGTCAACTCACGCCAGGCAAAGTTCAGCTTTCTTGGACAGCCAACGACGCGAACATTGATCCCTCACAATTGAAACTCGAGTTCACTCAGGACGGGCAACCGGAGTGGCAAAAGGTGTTCGTCAACGCCAATGCAAGCGGTCAAACTTCGTGGTCAGTTCCCAAAGGTGGCACCGTCGCCGTGCGAGGTTCGATTGCCGACTGGGCTCGCAACACCGCACAAGCACAGACTCAAACGCAGATTCAAAGTGCGACACAATCGATTCCCAAACCCGTGCGTCCGGACTTCACCGAGCCGATCGCTGACAACACATCAACGATCCCTGGCCCATCGAATTTGAACGTGACATTGCCAAGCAATACGGGCTCGGGACAGAACTTCTCGCGAGCTAGTCAAGAGTCCGATCTTCCTAACACGTCAAACGGGAACACAGTTAACGACATCGAATTCTCGCGGATGCCTGTCGCTCAGGACACACAAGACTTCAGCTTTGCTGGCAACGCCGGATTCGACAACAACTCGACTGGAAGCGATCCGTTCTTCACGGGCAACTCCAACAATTCACTAAGCCGCAACGACTTCCAAGGCTTCGAGGAAACTCGGCCGAAACGCAGTCGAGCTCGCGTCGTGAACTCCAAGAAATTCAACATCGAATACCGCATCGACCAAGTCGGGCCATCGGGAGTCAGCAAGGTCGAGTTATTCATCACTCAAAACAACGGCGAAAAGTGGTGGCGTTACGGCGAAGACGAAGATCGTCGCAGCCCGTTTAACGTCGCGGTACGAGAGGACGGAGTCTACGGCTTTACACTTCGAGTCCGCAGTGGCGTCGGCCTGGCTGACGATCCACCACGTCCGGGCCAAGCACCAGAAATTGCCATCGCCGTCGATCAAACCGCGCCGAACGTCGAACTGCTGCCCTTGCAACAAGGTCGTGGCTTATCGATCAACAAAGTCCTAATCCGCTGGAAGGTTTCGGACGAGAATCTCGGTGACAGGCCGATCGCGTTGTCTTACTCGGGCAGTGCCAGCGGTCCATGGGAAACGATCGGTGGCTGGCAACCGGACACGGGTCGCTACATTTGGACCTTAGGCAACAACGTGCCGCCACGTCTCTATGTTCGCATCATCGCACGTGACGCAGCCGGCAACTTGTCCACCGCGTACACTCGCCAGCCAGTCTTGGTTGACCTGGCAAAGCCATCCGCCCGGATCGTGGACGTCGAGTCTGGGTCTGCTTCTCGGTAGTGGTCCCGGCTAGGGGAACTCATTATTGGCAATCAGTCGTTGACGAAGCAGCAGGCGTCGCTGTTCGTTCATATTGAGAACTCGGACTGTTGTGCGCCCCTTACTTGTCAGACCAACGATCATTGGTCCTTCAAACCGGAAATACTCTTTCCGCGAGTCCGTTCTTGGGTGAAACAGCAATTCGACTTCGTCAGTTTTTGGGTCGATCCCTGTTGGATTCGGCCCTCTATAAGCATTGCACCTTTGGCAGGCCAGCGCGAGGTTTGCAAGCGAGTCATCGCCCCCATGTTGAATTGCACGTACGTGTTCAATTTAACAGCGTGCGTATGGAGCATGTTCTTGATGAACTTGGCAATACTCACACCGATTATTCGCACGATCTCTCACGAGAGTGCGATCAATGGTCTTCATCAGTTGGACGTTCCGTTGCGTTTCAGGGCTGCTCGAGCTTTTGCTTGAACGATGCTGATTAAATCCAAGGCGTCAATCACGGCGAAATACTCTTCTTGTTCTTCGCTGGTCAGCGTGCCTTCATTCGCCTTAACGCCCAATTCATCAATTCGTGCCTGGATGTTTGAATCGGCTTTCATGTCGGCGACCCGTTGCGCACATCGGGTGTGAAACAATCCGGCAACGGTTCCAGCATACGTCAAATTGTTGAATCGCCGTGTTCATAGCAAAAGTTTATCACGCGTTGGAGCATCCTGTAAGTACTTCATCCACGATTTTCTCGCAACAAATCGTTTGTCATCAGGTCCATCGGTGTCAATATAAGAGGTCACGTCGAGCAAGTCTGGAGTGTACTCGCAAAACTTCTTGCGTTTAGTAAAATATATCCCGATCTTCTTTAGCCCGAAAAAGAGGGGGCTCGCGTGAAAATATTTGCTTCACGGACAGCGTTGGTTACTGCTCTTGCCGTCATCGGCATCTCTGTGGAAGTTGCATACGCACAACCGCGACCATCGGGCTCGCCCCGACAATCGATCGTCAGCAACTTCGAGCGAGGAAGCCCTGCGATTGGCGACGCACTGCCGGACATCAGCGGCTATGACGCCAAGGGGAAAGAGTTCCACCTACGAAGTCTGAAAGGCAATTATACGGTTTTGGTCTTCGGCTGCTTGACCTGACCGCCTTTCTTGAGAAACGTCTCCAGTTTGGAGACGATCGAACGCGACTACGCTGCTTTCGGTGTGCAATTCGTTTACGTTTACAAAGCGTTGGCTCACCCAGAAAACAGTGGTTATGTTCAACCATTCACGTTGGATGAACGGTTGCTGCACGTTAAAGAAGCCGAGCGAACACTGGGGTCACAGTTCACATGGATCTGCGACAACATGAAGAACGACTTAAAGCACAATCTGGGCAACGCTCCCAATTCGGAATTCATCATCGACCCCGATGGCAAGGTTGTTCGCAAGCGTGCGTGGAGTAGCCCGGCGTCGGTCCGCAGGGATCTTGAGGAGTTGATCTTTCCGGTCGAGTTCCCCACTCGCGTGTCCGACCTGAACATGAAAACCGCGCCACCACCAAAGGTCGCTGCCTCTGGTGTTGTCAAACGCGTCTCGCGACCATCGGGTGCACAAGCATTGAAGTTAGAGCCGGTTATGAAAAAGGGCGCGTTGCCGTTCTACGCCAAGCTGCGTGCCGAGGTCTCGGAATCAACATTGCGAAACGGCGAAGGCAAGATGTACGTCGGCTTCCATATGGATCCGCTCTATCACGTTCATTGGAATAACTTGACCAAACCGATTGAGGTCACGTTTTTGTGGTCTGTTGATGGCGACAAAGATGTGACGTCGGACGATCGCGTCTCGCCTGCAAAGCTGGTAGGACCGAAACCAGAAGTTGCTGCTGACATTGATCCGCGCGAGTTCCTGGTCGATCTGAAATTCGACGAGGATGACCGAAAACCGCTGCGTATAAAGGTCAAATATTTCGCATGCAATGACGAGCAAGGCTGGTGCGTCCCACTGACGCAAGAGTACGTCATCCACCTCGAGCGAGATCGTGACGGCGGCCGAGCATCCAATAGACGAAGACGATAGAAGCCTTCACTATCAACGTGATGCCCAACAAAATGTTGTCTTCTCGACCAGGGGATCATTCCGCCGGAACTGCGCTCCGCTTGGTCCGGCCTGTCGAACTTGGTGAATCTTCACCGATGCTCATCGCCAGCGATTCGATATTGACCAACGTGATTCTGCGCCGCTGAATCTTGATCAATCGCTCGTATTGCAGCTCGCCCAAAGTCAACGTCACGGTTTCTCGCGTGCTGCCAATCATGCTGGCCATGTCTTGATGCGATAACTTGACATCCAAATACGAGCCATCCGGCGTCGGCTCTCCGTATCGTTCCGACAACTCGAGCAACAACGAAATCAACCGGTCACGATTTGAACGGAACATCAAAGACTTCAAGCGACGCTCGACACTGCGACGGCGAAAACCGATCAGTCGAGTGATGCCTAAGGCGACCGAGCTTGCTTCTTCCATCAAGAGGCGCATTTCGTCGCCAGGAATCAAGATGATGCTGGATTTGCTAACCGTTTCTGCAAACCCTTCGCGTTTGCCAGCGTCCAGGACTGTCAATTCGCCAAACACTTCGCCCGCTTCGATAAAGGCCAGCGAAGATTGTTTGCCGTCCGCCGTGATGTGGTAAAGCTTCACTCGACCTGACACCAACAACATGACGGCATCGGCGGAATCCGACGGCAAGTAAACAAACGACTTGGCAGGGAACGTGCGAATTCTGGCCACCGACTCGATACGCTCAATTTGCTCGGTCGAGAGCCGCTCGCACAAACCGCAATTCTTGAGGTACCAGAACTTGTCGTTCGTATCGTAACTCTCCACAAGGGAGAGGTGGTCCGTTACGAGCTAGTTGAGTGATGCTTCAAATAATCGAGGGGCCATCTTCATCCGACAACGTTACTTCTTCCGCTGATCGTTTAACAACCAGTCGTAATCCAAATAACTAATCCGCGTTCCCGATTGTACAGCGACTTGCTTGGCCGCATCCGGCAAGTAAGGCTGCAAATACTGAAACCGCGCTGCTTGCGAAGCTCCAAAATCTGAAGCAAACCACTTCAGAATGGAACTCACATAAAGTCGGTTTCCATTCATCCGAAAGTTCTGTGATCGCGAAAAGAAATCCTTGGAATTATCCGCCAGTTGCTTTTCCAGCCGTTTGGCAAAATACGCTTCGTTACGAAGACGCGGACACCCCACAGACGCACAAACAATCGCAAAGTGAATCCGAGGTTCCTTCATCTTGCGTAACACTTTGTGTTCGATGTTTTCCAGTGAGTATTTGTTATCACCCACCCAAAGCGGCAGATCTTGCCAAATATTGTAGCCGAACAGTTTGGCTGTATGTTTGCGGATGCTGCTGGTTGGATAGACCTGCATGATGCCTTCCAAGGTCACTGCGTTGTAAGCATTGATCCAAAACGCCAACTGAGCATCTTTTGACGCTTTCTTCGAGGGGGTTGCTCGGCTCAACATGCTCAAATAATTCTGCAAGCTCGACCGATCCGCTCGAGAACGTTGCCATGCGAAATAGTCAACGTAGCCATCGCGGTCGACGTATTTCTTTAGCAGCTTGTCGAAGCTCGAGTGATCGATGTCGTCCATCGAAACCAGTTCGGCCCGCCCCCACTTCTTGCCCAAAGGCGACTTTCCAAAGGCGGGGGAAGCGATGACACCAGCAACAATCGCCAACGCCACAACGCCAAGCGACACCAAACGCCGCCGCCCTTTGAATTGCTCTTGAACTGATTCTGTCACTGCACCGATCCTTCGTGCCCTTACGTCAAACTCGGCCACTTTCAGCTTAAATTCTACGCAGTTGGCCACCTTGAGGTTTGTCAACGACCTTACAACATGGCGCAATTCGCCCAAATTTGTGAGGCCCCCCACAGAAGTTATCTTGACCATTGACGATGATTCAAAAGACAATCATGGCGAGAGCTTCGGCCTCATCACCCTTGAAACGCGCTGATCATAGAACGATGGACTCAGAAAGACAAACTGAATCTGAATGGGAACCATGCCCCAGCGGCACCATCACAAGGTATGCTCGGCGGCAAGTTCGCAGGACCGCATCCCGAGTCGTCGCGGTGGCGTCCGTGCTCCTTGCCACGGGATTGCTGTTCTTGCCGAGTGACGAGTTCCCGGACGAGCATCGATTTGGCGGCATTGGTTGTTCGGACGTGCATAAGAATTGCGGGAAATTCCAAGCTGGCGAACTCGAAAAAGATCTCACCGATGAGATCCACCGTCATTTGGTCGAGTGTCCGTCCTGCAAAGCTCAGATCTCGGAATTGCCTCCACCCAAAGAATCGTCCGAGGTCATTGAAGGCCAACCTATCGAGATGCTTAAGGTTGCAAGGCTTCACTGAGCAGCAATTCAGATCATATCATTGAGTTGCATTCTAACCTCCGATCGTGATGATAGACGTCTTAATTCAAGCTCCAAATCATCACGATCGAGAACTTCTCATGGCTTATCGAGTCTTCGCGTGCGTCGCGGTCCTCTGTTGTGCATTCTCTGCACCTTCCCAATCCCTGGCCAAGTCCCCGCGGCCCAACATCGTTGTCATTTTGTGTGACGACATGGGCTTTTCCGATTTGGGCTGCTTTGGAAGCGAGATCAACACGCCGAACCTCGATCGATTGGCAGCCAACGGAATTCGTTTTACCGACTTTCATAACAACGCCAAATGTTCGGAAACCCGAGCCTCGTTGTTGACGGGACTGTGGCATCAGCAGTCCAGGAACCTAAAGAAAAGTGGTCACGTCACGATCGCCGAGGTTCTGCGAGAAGCGGGTTACTCGACGTTGATGAGCGGCAAATGGCATCTCGCCAAGACTCCGCCTGAGCGTGGTTTCGATCGCTACTTTGGTTTCTTGGGTGGTGCAATCAACTTTTACACGGGCCGAGATTGGGGCAATGGCGAGAATCTGATGCGGCTCGATCGAAAAGAGTTTGTTGCCCCCAAGAGCTTTTACTCAACAGACGCGTTCACTGACTACGCCATCGAATTCGTCGATCAGGCAAGGTCGAAGGAGCAACCGTTCTTCTTGTACCTCGCCCACAACGCGCCTCACTTCCCATTGCACGCGCTGCCCGAAGACATCGCCAAATACCGTGGCCGTTACAGCATCGGCTGGGATGAAATCCGGAAACGCCGTTACGCAAAGCTGAAAGAATTGAACATCATCGACGACACTTGGCGGCTCTCGGTTCGCGATCCGAAAGTTGAGGGCTGGGATCAGCTGACGAAGAAGCAAATGAACTACCTCGAGCCAATGATGGAAGTTTATGCGGCAATGGTGGACCGTTTGGATCAAAACATCGGGCGTCTTGTTACACATCTTGAGAAGCAAGAGGTGCTCGACAACACGCTCATTCTGTTTTTCTCGGACAATGGTGCTTGCCCTTATCAACGTCACCGCACACCGGGCGTCGCTCCAGGACCAGCAAACAGCGATATCGCCTACGACGCACGCTGGGCCAACATGTGCAACACACCATTGCGACTCTATAAGCAGTACGCGCACGAAGGTGGCTCCTCGACACCGATGATCGCCCACTGGCCGGCAAAGATTGATGCGAAAGGAACGCTGACGTCGTTCGCATCACACTTGGTCGACATCATGCCAACAATCGTTGACGTCGCCGGCGCCAAGTATCCCAAGGAATTCGACGGCGAAGATATATTGCCGATGGAAGGTGTATCACTAGTGCCGGCTTTCCATGGCAAGAAAGAACGTGGCGACCATCCACTGTTTTGGGAGTTCGCAGGGAACCACGCTATTCGAGTCGACGACTGGAAGCTTGTGGCCGAACGCAGCAAGGAATGGGAACTCTACGACCTTTCCAAAGATCGCAGCGAGACCCAAGACTTGGCGGCCAAATCGCCGAAACACGTTAAACAACTGGCGAAACTCTACGATCAATGGGCCAAACGCACAGGAGCCAAAACGCACAAGAAATGTGTGGCAACAAAACCCTCGTCCCAATCACAACTCTTCGAGCTACCGTAATCCGTTCATCGTTTAACCCGTAACCGGGGGCGAGGTTGTCAAGGTCTTCAGTAGTGGTAGCTTCTAGCCGCCACGTCCAATTGCCTGTACATCAAAGCGACTCCAAAGTCTCCGCCACTGCAAACTCACGTTTCTCCTCGCGAGTCAACTTGGCTCCCGCAAAGTCCGGGTCGTGATCGAACAACGCCCACCAGTCGCGGTCGGCAATCGTGCCAAGGACTTCCGGCTTACATCGCCGAATCTGCAAGACATCCAAGTCGTAAGACATGCCCCACAATCGAGGCAGATGGCGCGATGTCGGACAAAGGTCGCCCAAATAGATCGCCCCAGCATCTTCCGACTCAATGACAAGTGCTTGATGCCCCAAAGTGTGACCACCCGTCACCCAAGAACGAATGCCCGCCACGATCTCAACGTTTCCATCAATCAATTGAAGTTGTCCGGCCGCTTCGATCGCCGCGAAGTTCTCTTGAGCGTAAGCCCCTCGTAATTCCGGCGCTGACGAGTTCGCCTCGATCCACTCACGCCGCTGCACATAATACGTGGCATTGGGAAAGCTACACACTATTTGACCTTCATCAACACACCGAGTCGCACCGCCGGCATGATCGAAGTGCAAGTGCGTCAAGATCACGGTATCGATATCAGCCGCGTCGATGCCTGCTTCCGTCAAGTTGTCGAGGAGCACATCGCCCTCGGCAATATCAAACACGCGCCGCTGCTTTTCCGCCAGCTTCGAACCGTAACCCGTATCGACCAACACCTTGTGCTTGCCAGTGTCGATGAATAGGCACTTGGTGTCTTGGCAAATCCGATTTTGATCATCGGGCGGAATCAACCGCGCCCACATGATTTTTGGGACAACACCAAACATCGTCCCACCATCTAACAGAAAGCGACCGCCAGAAATTGTCGTGAGTTTGAAGTTACCGAGTTGCATATCTTGCCTGAAAAAGTAGCCATCACTCTCCGAGTGATCGCTTCCCGAATACGTCTAAAACTGCTCAACAAATCAAAGATTGGAGTGGCTGGGGTCGAATCTTCGAGCCCCCAGTGATTTCTCTGGGGGCTCGAAGACT
>PBMZ01000002.1 GCA_002722955.1 Planctomycetaceae bacterium
GCGCGACGGGTGGTTTCTTCAGACTGGCCAAATATCCAAACGCGCCGCCTCCCACCAAGAGAGCCGATACGCACACGACCACGTTGATGAGGAAACGAATCTTCGTGCGGTTGGCTCGAGGAGGCACGGAGCTGGCCTGTTCGGAATTCTGATCAGATTGCACGGTTGGGTGGGCTCACAAATGGAAATGGGAACGGTATATTGGTTTCCGCGAATCTAACACGAGGACGTGACAACCTCGAACCGTGGACGTGGAATCGGTGGCTGGATTTCGATTGTCTCACGACGATGGATTCACTCGCAACCCAAATCGAGAAAACTCAGGTGCTTCCGACAACGACCTCAACAACAGATGAAACCAATAAACCGACACAGGAACCTGTGCGGCGGTTCGATCCGATCGAGCTCGAACAATTCCATCACGATGGTTACGTCATCGCGCGTGGATTGTTGTCAGAGAAGATGCGGCGAGAAATGCTCCAACTCGTGAAGTCGCACGTTCGAGATGAAATCCAACCGATCGAGTACGAAGCTGAAGTCCAATATCCCGGAGCACCGCAATCACTCAATGCCGAGGGCGGACGGACGGCTCGCCGACTGAAACAGGCACATTCGCGGCACTCGATCTTTACCGATTGGATTCAGCAACCCAGCCTGGTAGCGAGACTCAACCAACTACTAGGTCCCGAGATCGTGATGCCACTGGCTCATCACAACTGCGTTATGACGAAACAGCCGCAGTTCAGCAGCGACACAGGTTGGCATCAGGACATTCGTTATTGGTCGTTCCAGCGACCGGAATTGGTTAGCGTTTGGGCAGCGTTGGGTTCAGAAAACCGCGACAACGGCTGTCTTCAGCTCATCCCAGGCTCTCATCGAGTTGACTTCCACGCCGATCAATTCGACGACGCGACGTTCTTTCGTAGCGATCTGCCGGAGAATGCTGACTTAATCCAATCAGCTGTGCCAGCTGAACTCGAAGCCGGCGACGTTTTATTTTTTCACAGCCGCACGTTGCATGCGGCGACTCGAAATCATTCCAAGCAAACAAAGTACTCCGTCGTGATGACATTTCGATCCATCGACAATCCGCCGATCGAGGGAACTCGGTCGTCATCGTTGCCCGAAATGTTGATCTCGCAGATTTCCTAACGCCTGGAGTCGCATCTTCGTAGCTTGATTCTTGCTGTCGAGTCTCACTTTGAAGATCGACTCAGAGAGTCAAGCTACGAAGGTGCGCATCCAAATCATCAAACATCGTGAGGTTGTCATGAAAGCCACCACGTCCGTTGCCGTTGCCTTGCTGATTTCATTCTCGCTGCTGAACCTTTCGTTGGCTGGGAATCCGAATTCCTTGACGCCGAAAGAGAAAGCCGCCGGCTTTGCATTGTTGTTCAATGGCAAGGACTTCCAAGGATGGAAGCAAAGCGGAAATTGGATCGTTGACAAGGACGGCTCGATCTCTCGAGAGAAACTTGGCGGCAGCCTTGTCTATCAAGTGGCCAAGATACCGAACAATTTTGAACTACGCTTCCAATGGAAGGTCGCCAAGGGAAGCAACAGTGGCGTCTACTACCGACCGGGACAGTACGAATATCAAATCCTCGACAACGCCGTTCATGTCGATGGCAAGAACCCGCGAACAAGCGCGGCTTCGTTGTATTTTTGCATGGCTCCCTCTCATGACGCGACCCGCCCTGTTGGCGAGTGGAATCATGGAGCCATCATCTGCAAAGGCAGCGTCATACAACATTGGCTCAATGGCAAGAAGGTCATCGGCTTCGACTACAAGGACAAGGAATGGGCATGGAACGTCGACTTGCTGGATAAGCGCGGTGGTAAACTGGCAGCGCGAGGTGCTTTTCTTTCGTTACAAGATCACGGGGATCCAGTCTGGTATCGTGGCATCAAGCTGCGTGAGTTGAAGGCTGACGATAAGATTGATGAGTCTTCAGTCAAGCCAGCAGAAATCTCCAAAGAAGTGCTTGAAGCCGAAGCCAAAAAGCTCGAGGGGATTTTGAAAAGGCGTAAAAAGGTGAAGAAGTAACGGCTACCGATTTCCACGGCGTCGATTGAGTACTCGCAATCTTCTAGCGATCTGTTCAACCGATTCGACTGCGTGTGCCAATCCGGTTTCGTCGGCGGCGCGCGGCATGCCATGCACGACGCTCGATTCTGCGTCCTGGGCAACCACAGTTCCGCTCATCTGGATCACGGACCGTAAGCCGTCAACTCCGTCTCGGCCCATGCCCGTCATGATCAACGCCAACGTTTCCTCTTTGTAGACGCGAGCAATACGTTGCCGGAGGGACGGAAGCCGCCGACCTGTGGAGCGTCGATCAAGTGAATTCGCTTCTCATCACTGACTCCCAGATGAACGGCCTCGGGAGCTACGTAGACCGTCCCGCCTGCGCGCGAATGGACCTTATTGGCCACCTAATTGGACCTCTTGTTCCTCAGTCATCTTTTCTAGACGTTATCAGCTGAACTTCATGATCTTCCGCATCCCATGGATGATCACCTTGCGAACGGCTTCCAGCTTGAATTCCCGAGAAAAAGTTCGACGCTTGCTCATAGTTTCTCTCCTGTCACAATATCATGACATAAGGAGATTCACTGTCCACCAATCTTGGGTAAGGCCAGAGTCGACAGTCTCGATGTATAAGAGATACATCGGAAAGACGGACTACTTTGTTGGAGAACTCGAAATATCAACGCTGATCAGTATTGGGAATGAAGCCGTTGATATGGGGATCGTGATTAACAGTTACTCCGATGAACATAACTTTGAATACTCTACGAAGGACCTGGGCGAGATGGTTCAAGTGTTCGTACAGGTTCCTGGTAAAGTGACACTTGAGTTTTTAAAGGGCGTCAAGGCCTTGTTTTCGCTACAGTTCAACGAAGATTCGTTTGTGTCTATGTATCAAAGTTTCAGTGGCAAAAAGGACTATCCTCTTGGTGAAATGCGTACGTCATCGCTAACCGAAATTCAGAAGAGAGCGGTCGAAATGGGGGGCGTAATCAAGGCCTTGTGAGCAGTAAGTCTTGCCGTAGCTACAACAGATCGAAAGAAATTGAAGGGTTCTTAATGAGTTTTCGAAACATAACTTTAGCAATTCTGAGCCTGGCCATAGCCGCGAACGTAATCGGGCCGATCACTGCCGCTGCGAAAGACGATCGCCCAAACATCGTGTTGATCATGGCCGATGATCTGGGCTTTGCGGACATTGGCTGTTATGGATCGGAAATCGATACTCCAAATCTCGACAAGCTTGCTTCGCAGGGGGTGAGATTCCGACAGTTTTACAACACCGCCAAATGTCACTCGTCCCGCGTGTCGTTGTTGACGGGGCTTTACTGTGACCAAGCCGGTGGAGCGAAATTAAATCGTGGTGCAACGATCGCTGAAGTGCTAGCGTCCGCGGGCTATTCAACTTCGATGGTTGGGAAATGGCACCTCAGCAAGCAGCCGACGGATTTTGGTTTTCAACTCTATTGGGGGCATCTCTCTGGTGCGACCAACTTTTTCACCGGTGATAGCTCGTTCCGCTTGAACGGTGAAAACTGGAAAGTCCCTGCTGAATTGAATGGACGACCGTTCTACACAACGCACGCGATTACTGATTTTGGCATTCAGTTCTTGGACGAAGTGACGAAAGAAGACAAACCGTTTCTACTATACATGGCATTCAACGCACCGCACTATCCGCTGCAAGCTCGTGAACAAGACGTCAAAAAGTACGATGGGCGTTACGATGCAGGTTGGGACAGCTTGCGAGCCGAACGGCACAAACGCCAACTGAAGTCTGGCTTATTGCCCAAGAAATGGAATTTAAGTAAACGCCCCAAACACGTTCCCGCTTGGAAGAGCCTTGATACCAAGGAACAACAATGGGAAGCGGATCGCATGGAAGTATTCGCGGCGATGGTCGATGTGCTTGACCAAAACATTGGCCGCATGGTGGAACATTTGAAGAAGAAGGGCGTTTACGAGAACACGCTGATTATGTTCTGTTCGGATAATGGAGCCTGTCCGTTCGAGCGAACTCGCGGTCGGTATCTTAAGCCGTGGGATCCGAAATCCTATTGGACATACGATTCCAGTTGGGCGTGGATGGGTAACACACCGTTTCGGCTCTACAAACAAAATCAACACGAAGGCGGCATTTCCTCGCCGATGATCGCTCATTGGCCCGCTGGGTTGAAAGCGAAAGCGGGCTCTGTCACCGATCAGCCTGGTCACTTGATCGATTTCATGGCCACGTTCATTGAACTTTCGGGAGCCAAATATCCCCAGCAAATCGGCGACCGCAAAATTGATCCATTACAAGGACGTTCACTGTTACCAATTCTTGAAGGCAAAGAACGCGATCCTCACGACACGCTTTACTTTCACTTCGGCATGGACCGAGCTTTACGGCAAGGACCGTGGAAATTGGTCTCCGCCAAACAGGGGAAGTGGGAGCTCTACAATTTGGACGAAGATCGCACGGAAACAAACGATGTGTCGAGCAGTCACCCCGATCGCGTTGAGTCGATGGTGAAAGAGTGGTTTCGATTGGCTGCAGACGTCGATCGTCTGAGTGGCAGGCAACTGGCTCGCGTCAAAGACAAAGTCACTCAACTCAACTTCCGCAAGGACACGACTTCAGGCAACGCCGGATCCGGAAAAAACAAAAAAAAGAAAGGCTCACGGAAACCTTAGCTCCGCGGTTGATGGCCACAGACGTTGCATGTGCTTACTAGTTGCTTGGACGCTTGATGATTTGAGAACGTAAGTTTGAATCACTTGGACAGGTCGTTACGTATGGAACGCCACAGAAGAAGTCCGTAAGCGTCGCGAGTGCCAACGCGACGTCGTACAATGTTCAGCAAATCAATGTGATGCCGCATCGCGCGTTTGTCGGCGTGCGAATTTTGCTCAACGTCATTGAAGAATCTGATGTCATTCAGCCAACGGTTCACGATGGACAATCAAATGTTTAATGCTTTTCGGCTAGCGATCCTCGTCACAATCATTTGTCTGACTTTCGGATCGATTTCTCGGGCGGATCAGGCTGACAAAGATTCTAATGCTACCTCGCGCCGTCCAGCTTGGACGACTTCGCGTGTAAAGGGGACTCCTGAGCCACCGCTGCCGTATCGTGCTCAACGCGTTTTTCCGAATCTTGGCTTTGAACAGCCGACGGTGCTCACCAGTGCTCCGGGTACGGATCGATTGTTTGTTGCCGAACAGAAAGGCCGAATCTATTCGATTCCAAACGACCGAGAATGCCGCGAGGCCGATCTGTTTGTTGATATAAACGACCTTGTCGAGCATCTGAATTCCAAGTTGCCGGAAAAAGATCACGTTAGACCTGGCCCGGTCTACGGACTGACGTTTCATCCAGACTTCGCCGACAATCGGCACTGCTATATCTGTTATATTGTCAACCGCAAGAGTCGCGGCGACTCAGAATTCAATGGCACCCGTGTAGTCCGTGTCACAGTTGACGATGCCGATCCGCCCAAAGTGATTCTTGATTCTGAAACCGAGATCATTTCCTGGTTGGCAGGTGGGCATAATGGAGGTTGCCTGAAGTTCGGTAAGGACGGGATGCTCTATATTTCGACCGGCGATGGTGGCAACGCGTTTCCTCCAGACGGACGCACTTCGGGACAAGACGTCACGAATTTGTTGGCGGGCGTTCTGCGCATTGATGTGAATCAACCCGCTAATGGTCGTGCTTATTCGGTTCCGCAAGACAATCCGTTTGTTGGCGTCAGTGCGACGAAGCTCGAATTGCCCGAAGGAACGCGGTCTGAAATCTGGGCGTATGGAATGCGTAATCCATGGAAGATGAGCATTGATCGAAAGACGGGTGACCTGTGGGTTGGCGATGTTGGTTGGGAATTGTGGGAGCTGGTCTACAGAGTCAAACCGGGTGACAATTTTGGCTGGAGCATCGTCGAGGGCCGGCAACCGGTGCGACCGGAACAAAAGCCCGGCCCGACACCCGTTGTATCTCCGACCGTTGAGATACCCCACACCGAAGCGGCTTCGATTACGGGTGGCTTCGTCTATCGAGGACCACGATTCCCAGAGCTACACGGACAGTACATTTTGGCGATTGGGAAACACGCCGCTTTTGGAGCATCGCAGTCGACGGTGACAAGATTGGACCACGACGTGAGCTAATCGAACCGACCGTGAGAATTGTTGGTTTCGCCGAACGCAACGATGGTGAGTTGCTTCTACTAGACTACGATGATGGTTCCATTCACGAGCTCATCAAGAATCCGGACGTGGGCTCAGTTGTCGAGTTTCCGACAAAACTGAGCGACACTGGGTTGTTCGAGTCAGTAAGCGAACACACGCCGGCTCGTGGAGTCGTCCCGTTTTCGATCAACGCGGCTCAGTGGTCGGATCATGCTCATGCTGATCGATGGATCGGACTACCGGGCGATGCTGCAGTCGGGATTCAGGCCAAGAAAGAACGGGTCAGCGGATCTATGTTCAGCCGGGTGATGGACTATCCCAAGAATGCGGTTCTGATGAAAACACTGTCGCTTGAACTGACCGAAGGTGATCCAACGACGAGCCGCCGTGTCGAAACTCAGCTATTGCATTTCAATGGTTACGACTGGCGCGGCTATAGCTATCGCTGGAATGAGGCCCAAACGGATGCGGAACTCGTTGGGGCGACAGGTTCATCACAAACATTCGACATCGCCGATAGCAGTGCACTGGGTGGTCGACGACGCCAAACTTGGCGATTCCCATCGCGGACCGAGTGCATCCGCTGTCACAATCCGTGGGCCGAGTTCTCGTTGGCGTTTAACCCAGCTCAATTGAATCATCATGTTGGTGGACAGAACCAGCTGGAGCGTCTTTATGCGATGGGCGTCGTGCGTGATGCCCAGCCAGAGCTTGATCCAAACGATAAGTTCGCCGTCGCATTGAAGCCGATGCCTATTGACGAACGACCTCGTCTCGTTAATCCGTTTGACGAATCTGTGGCGTTGGAGTCACGAGCCCGGTCTTACCTGCATGTGAATTGTGCTCATTGTCACCGCTTCAACGGTGGCGGCTCGGCTCGCATTTACCTACCGTTCGACATGTCGATCTATAAAACCGAAGCACTCGACACGCGACCGTCTCAGGGAACGTTCGGTATCGAGAATGCTCGCATCATCGCGCCTGGACAACCATACGATTCTGTTTTGTATTTCCGCATGGCCAAGAGTGGTTCGGGACACATGCCGCATCTTGGTTCTCGGATCGTTCACAACTCGGGACTGAAACTTGTCCATGACTGGATTCAACAACTGCCGCAAAACACTGACATTGGGAAGTTGATCGAGCAGTTAGCGGGGCTTGATGAGGAAACCGTGCTGGCCAATGAACAGCGTGAAGAACCAGTAACTAAGTGGAAGGTTGCAGCTCGATTGGCAAGTGCGGCAAATCGTGAGTATGCAAATCAAGCCGACATTGATAAAGCGGCAGTTCAAGTTGCCAGCGACGCCAAGAGACGCGCGGCTTCACGGAGTCGGCAACGCCCTAAGTTGATCACCGAACTGTTGAGCAATTCTGAAGGTGCTGTCACGCTGAATCGAGCCCTGCGGGACGGTAGATTCCCCCAATCAATCAACGACCAGATCGTGAAACTCGCTACTCGTCACGACAACATCGCCGTGCGCGACTTGTTTGAATCATTTGTCCCCGCTGATCAACGCATCGCGAGACTCGGCGATTCCATCGACTCACAGGCACTGTTAAAAGTCAAAGGCGATGCCAAGCGTGGATTTGATCTGTATCTCAACGCGCAGGGCGTGTCGTGTCGAAATTGTCACAAGGTACGCAATCAGGGCAGGGCGGTCGGTCCAAACTTAGACGGCATTGGAAAGAAACGCACGCGTGTCCAATTGCTTGACAGCCTGCTGACGCCGTCGAAAGAGATCGAACCAAAGTTTGCAGCATGGGTTGTGCGAACGGAATCGGGAAAAGCGTTTACCGGATTGCTCGTTGAACGCAGTGACGAAAGAGTAGTGCTGCGTGATCCGCAAAACAAAGAGCATCAGATCGCTGCCGAGGAAATCGACGAGATGTTCCGGCAACGGAAATCGCTGATGCCCGATCGTCTTTTGCGGGACCTCACGGCACAACAGGCTGCTGATTTATTGGCGTGGCTTGAGTCGCTTAAGTGATCGGTTAATGCAGGAATCAGTATAAGATGCGTTCTAGGTGCGGCGATGGCCATCGCTTGGGGCACCAATAGCGTGTTCGCCGATGAGACGTCACCATCCCGCAAACAATTGTCGACCTCCGCTGGCCGAGTATGCGAAGTCGTTTGACCAACCGTAGAGGATTTAGAAAGACTACGTTCGATGATGCATTGTTTTTAGTAAGGTTTCGCTGCCTCTTTGCTTTTGTGGGATTTTGCGTCCTCTGGGAACGCAGAACGATCGCCTCAACTTTCTTCAACAGCCGAGAAACATCGCCATGAAAAACGCCGCTATTAGTAGCCTCGCCCTTTTCGTCGTTTGTCTTACTCAAACAACGCTGTGGAGTCAGTCAAATACCTTGCGCGAACGCGATGTAAGACTGGACGAGTCTGTTTCGTTGCACATGATCGAGCAGGGGACTGGTGAACCAATTGTCTTTATTCATGGGATATCGGGTGACTATCAGATTTGGCAGCGACAAGTCGCAGCATTTGCCCAACAGCGATTTCGCGCGATTTCGTACAGTCGACGATATAACTATCCCAACGATAACCCGCTGAAGCCGAATCACTCGGCGGTGGTGGAAGCCGACGATCTCGATCGGTTGCTGACGAAGCTGGAAATTGACAAAGCCCACATCGTGGGGCATTCCTATGGCGGATATACAGCATTGATGTTTGCGCTCAAACATCCGAAACGGGTCAGAACATTGATATTGTGTGAGCCGCCTTTGGTTACGTGGTTGGATTCCATCACTGGAGAGAAGAAGGCTGCCGCCAAAGCGCATCGCGAGGGAACTTTCTCAAGATTTGTGAATCCCTCCAAAACGGCTTTTGAAATGAACGACACGGAAAAGGCCTGGGGCATCTTCTTTGACTTCTTTGTAGGCGAAGGTGCGCAAGAACGGATGCCGCCAGCGATCGTAGCCCGAGTCCGCCGCAATCCACGAGAAGTGCAGGCGCTCACTAGCTCGAAGAATATCTATCCCGAGGTCGCGCGCGATGACGTCAAACAGCTTTCCATGCCCGTCCTCATCATGTCCGGCAGTCGCACCACAGGCGTAGCCCAGTACACAGACGACGAACTCGAACGCCTACTTCCCGAAAGCACGACGCAAAGAGCGACGTTTGACACCACACACATGATGTGGCAGCAGCAGCCAGTGCAATGTCGCAACACCGTAGTGCGGTTCATTCGAGAAGCAGAGTAGGCAAACATCAATGTATTTCTGATTGACCTGGGGCCCTTTCTTTGCCAGTCGATGGACAATACTTGCCAACAATTGAGGAAGATGCATGCTCTTTTCTCTTCGCGTTTTGCACGCTCGATATGCCAGCATTGTTTACGTCGCAATGATTCTTTCTGCACTTGGCATTCCGTCAATTGCCGCTGAATCGTCGCCACCGAACATTGTTCTGATTCTGGCCGATGATTTGGGCTACGGCGACTTGGGCTGCTTCGGACAGAAAACGTTGAAGACACCACGGTTGGATGAAATGGCTCAGCAGGGCATGCGGTTCACACAGTTCTACGCTGGCTGCACGGTGTGTGCCCCTTCGCGGTGTGTCTTGATGACAGGCCAGCACATGGGACGCACAGTGGTTCGAGGCAACTCGACGGCGCCGATTGTGATTCCGCCGGATCAAGAGACGGTTGCTTCGATCTTGAAGCAGGCTGGTTACCAAACCGCTTGTATTGGCAAGTGGGGCATTGGTACGCCCGACAATTTCACGAACCCAAATGATGTGGGCTTCGATCACTTCTTTGGCTACATCAACATGTGGCATGCGCACAACTTCTATCCTGAATTTCTGATACGCAACGGCGAGGTTGTGAAATTGAACAACGTTGTGGCGGACAAGTGGAAACAGTGGCGCGATCCAAAACTGCCGATGGCTGGTCGTGGCGTCGCTGTGAAGCGTGAAGAGTATGCTCCAGATTTGTTCACGGAAGATGCGCTGAGATTTATTCGATCCAACAAAGACAATCCATTCTTCTTATACTTCGCGATGAATATTCCTCATGCAAACAACGAAGCCGGAAACGCCGGAATGGAAGTGCCAGATTTAGGGCCGTTTGCGGATAAAGAATGGCCGGCACCCGAAAAGGGGTTCGCGGCGATGATTCGCAATATCGATCGTGACTGTGGTCGCATCATCGATCTGCTTAACGAACTGAAAATCGCGGAGAATACACTCGTATTGTTTACATCAGACAACGGCCCACATCAGGAAGGTGGGCACCAAGCGGACTTCTTTGATTCAAACGGTAAGCTGCGCGGCATCAAACGCGATTTGACCGAAGGCGGCATTCGCGTCCCCACCATTGCCTGGTGGCCGGGAACCGTCAAACAAGGAACAGTAGATGATGCGCATTGGTACTTTGGCGACGTGATGGCGACAGTCGCCGAACTTGCTGGAGTTGATCCGCCTGAAGGAATCGACAGCGATAGCTTCGTTGGCCCTTTACGAGGAATTCCGCGCGAGAAACGTTGGAAGCGGAAATCGAACATGTATTGGGAATTCTATTCAAAGCGTTCAGCACAGCGTTCGGCTCAAGCAGTTCGATTCGGAAAGTGGAAGGCGATTCGAAAGCCGATGTTCACAGGGCCGATCGAACTGTACGACATGTCGAATGATGCGAGCGAGAAACGAGATTACTCAAAGCGCCGTCCGGACCTTGCGCGGCATGCGACGAATTTGTTGAATAAGATGCACGAGCCGGATCCCAACTGGCAGATCGTTGGAGCGAAGACGCGGAAGTAGCCGTTCACAGCAATCCGCTTTCTTACGAAATCCACGACGCCCTGTGATTCCACGTTCGTGGTTTAATAGTTACCGATACGGGTTTCAAAGTGGGTCGGTTTCCCCAGAAGTTCTCCATCGTTCTTTAACCAATCGGCCACCCAGTCGAGCATGTGGTCAATGCTGACTTGTGGTTTGCCGAACATCGCGTGAGATTTGGCTGCATTGTTGAGCCATGCGGTCGGTGATTCCTTGCTAGTAAAGAAAGCCTCCCGATCAAAGCGTTTGGCGAATTCGGTGGCCAAATCGCGTACTCGTAACACGCCCGGTCCGGTCACGTTTAATGCCAACGGCGGCGACGCGACGTGTCCAAGGCTCTGGATCGTGTGCCGGATTGCATCGCCTTGCCAGATTACATTCACGTAACCAGTCGACAGGTCAATCGCTTCACCGTCGAGAACCTTGCGAGCCACGTCGACGAGCACTCCATACCGTAGATCGATGGAGTAGTTCAGCCGAATCAATGCTGACTTCGTGCCAAACTTTCCGGCAGCATCAACGAAGGCCTGTTCCCGCCCCTGGCACGACTTGGCGTAGTCGCCAGGTGGTTCGGTTTCGTCCGATTCGGTCGAACCACCGGATTCGGGAGTGACGAACGAATACACGCAACCTGTTGAGAGCGCCACAATGCTTGAATTGCGAAACTGCTCTGCGACTACTTGGGGCATGACAACGTTCATTCGGTTCAGAAGTGCGGGATCGTTCGCCGTCCCAAATTTTACTCCGGCTAGGAAGAATACATTTTCAGAATTCGGTAGCTGCTTGAGTTGATCTGGTTCGCTGAGGTCGGCTGCGAATACGTCACAACCGATGGCTTCGAACTCATTCCGTGCCCTGACCGAACCGAATCGCGAAATCGCGCGGACTCGCTGCTTACGCCCCAGAGCCTGTAATGCTTGCCGCAACATCAGGCAGACGTGAAATCCCATTTTTCCACCTGCGCCCAGAACAGCGAACTCGCCAGAGGAATGTCGAAGCGACTCGATCGTTGCTTCGTCAGGAGTCGAAATGAGTTGGTCGAGTTCTGCGGTGGTTGTAGGTGTTGAGCTCATGGATTGATGATGGGACACATGCAGTGGTTTGTCCATGCATGGGACACGATGAACTTCTGAAAACTTCAATGGTATAGGCATTTACATTGCGTGTCCTTGTGCAGTCTCCGAATATCTCGACGTGCTGATAAAGAAGTAACAGCCGATTGACAACGATACGAGCTGTTCTCGGCAGAAACATTCCGGTCGCTTCTGTCGCCGGCGGCGAGAATCTGATCATCCGTGCGAATATCACGAGTCGGGATCAAGCAGAGTGGAATTTCATATATCACTGCTAAGCCGGCGACGAGCGCGCCGGCGCAATCTGGCCGTCACGGCAAAACCAACAACCTTATGTTGTCGTCGAAGTGGGCGGTTAGCACTATTATTATAGAAACGGTTTCAAAATCATTCCCCGAACTCGTTAGCGTCCGGTTCGTGCGAAAAACCGCGGACTAATGCCGATAGGCTGATCAATCTTCAAACCGGCTCTAGCGAGCTCCGCCAGAATCTCAGACGGCTGGAATTTCTATCAAAGTCCACAACAGGCAGGTAACTCCTGAACTGCCGACCGACTTTTTGTATCTTTACTCTGTCGTCGCCCAACTCTGTCTGTTTTTCGAGGATCATCAGCAACATGCGATTTCAATCACTCATAACCTGTCTTGTCCTGGTGTGTTCCGCAACAACAGCATTTGCTGGCCAGTGGAAGGCGGGAGTGGCCAAGGTCAATATCTCTCCGACGAAGCCACTCCGGATGGGCGGTTATGCTTCCCGGGATCGGCCAGCGGACGGCACATTGACGGACTTGTGGGCAAAGGCGCTGGTGTTACAGGACGACGCCGGAACACGGGCGGTGTTGATCACGATTGATGCCATTGCGATGTCGCGCAACCTTTCAGCCGGTGTCTGTCGTAGTCTGAACGAACAATTCGGCTTGGACCGCCGGTCAGTCGCTCTAAATGTTTCACACACACATTGCGGTCCTGCCATTGGGGACCTGTCCTTCTACAGAACGTTCACGGACAAGCAGAATCAGGACTTGACGGCTTATACTACCGATCTGCAGCAGAAACTCGTCGGCGTGGTGGGCGAGGCTCTGAATCGTCTTGCCGCTGCCGAGTTGAGTTGGGGCACCGGCAAGGCAACATTTGCTGTGAACCGACGCAATAATCGTGAGGCGTCTGTTCCCAGCTTAAGGGCCGCGGGCCAGCTTCGCGGACCTGTGGATCACGACGTGCCCGTATTGTTCGTTCGACACGTCGATGGTCGCATGATGGCGGTCGTGTGCGGGTACGCTTGTCATGCCACCACGCTGAGCGTGTATCAAATCTCGTCGGACTGGCCCGGTTACGCGCAGATCGAACTGGAAAAGAAGTATCCCGATGCAATCGCACTCACCTGGATCGGTTGTGGCGGCGACCAGAACCCGTTGCCACGACGCAAGGTTAAATACGCTCAGGATTATGGCCGTCAGTTGGCCGACGCCGTCGACAAAACGCAATCGGGCAAGACGCAATCGATTGAGGGCAAGCTGGTCTGCTCTTACGCTGAAATCGACATGCCCTTCGCCAAGCTGCCCACACGCGAGGAATTGCGGCAAACTCTCAACAGCAAGAATCGTTACGAAGTCGCTCGCGCCACGACATTGCTCCAGCGTCTTGAACGCAACGGAAAGCTCGACTCATCGTATCCGTATCCCGTTCAGGTCTGGAAGCTCGGCGACGGTCTGACATTTGTGCTGCTTGGTGGTGAAGTCGTGGTTGATTACTCGCTACGATTGAAACACGAGCTGGGGTCAGACCGAACATGGGTGGCCAGTTATTCGAACGACGTGCTGGCCTACATCCCCTCACGCCGCGTGCTACGGGAAGGTGGTTACGAAGGTGGGGGCGCGATGTTGTATTTTGGTCGTCCAAGTCCCTGGGCAGATGGAATTGAACGGAAAATCGTTACAGAAGTGCATCGCCAGGTCGGGATGAAGACGCACGGGGAATAGGGCACAAACACTTCAAAGAGCAATAACGCGAAGCAGTTCACTCACAATCGGCACACAACTCAAAGCAACGTATTCCAAAGCCGTGATGGCAATGCCTGCCGGTATGACAATCAGAGGACACGCAACATGAAACTCCAATCGTTATTCATCTTCTGCGCCTGTATCAACTCGATGCTAATCGCTGTCAGCCGCGGCGCGGAACCCATCGACATCGGGAGTCGTCGCGAGCTGCTCGTCGATCATCATCTCATTGAACGTCTCGACGGCGTGAGATTAGAGCTGCATCGTCCGGTACGGCGTGAAGTCGTGTTCCGAACTGACGCCGCGTGGGAAGGAAACGGTAGCGGCTATCAAAGCGTACTCCAGGACGGCGATCGTTTCCGAATCTATTATCGTGGCGGCCATCATCCCAATTCGAAAGCCTACAAAACCATCAAGAACTCTTGGGAGACACTATGCGTCGCGGAGAGCAAAGACGGCATCAATTGGACGCGTCCTGAATTGGGAATCGTCGAGTTTCAGGGCTCTAAGAAAAACAACCTCATCCTCAACCGAGCCATGGTACGCGAGATCGGTGGAAGTCCCGCGCACACTGCCGTATTCAAAGACACGAATCCCGATTGCCCGGATTCAGAACGCTACAAGATCGTGATCGTCGGCACCCGGCCGCGCGGACTGTACCTGCTGGTCTCGGCGAACGGAACGCACTTTCAATTGAAAAGCAATAAGCCGTTTGCCACCCAAGGCGCTTTCGATTCGCAGAACCTAATGTTTTGGGATTCCGTGAACGGCGTTTATCGCGAGTTTCACCGCGCATTCAGCGAAGGTGGATACAAGGGTGTACGCGGCATCATGACCGCCGTGTCGAAAACCCCGACCAGTTTCCCCGAGCCACAGTGGCTCGAGTATCCCGGGGCCGCCGAGCAGGCGTTGTATACCAACCAAATTCAACCGTACTTTCGAGCTCCCCACATTTTCATGGGTTTTCCGATGCGATACAACGACCGAGGTTGGTCACCGTCGATGACCAAACTGCCCGGTCTGGAAGAACGCCAGTTTCGCGCCAAACAAAACCCGCGATATGGCACGACGGTGACCGACGCGTCTTTCATGACCAGCCGCGACGGTCTCACCTTCCATCGCTGGGGTGAAGCCTTCATTCGACCCGGTCCCGCTCGCAAAGACGCTTGGGTCTACGGCGACAATTTCATCTTCTGGGGCATGGTTCCCACGAAGTCGCATCTTGAAGGCGCGCCCGACGAAATTTCACTGTACGCGACGGAAGGCTACTGGCAAGGAAACGCAACAAGCTTCCGCCGCTACACGCTTCGCATGGACGGATTCGTTTCAGCCCAAGCGCCGTTCAAAGGCGGTCAACTGCTTACCAAACCACTAAAATTCGACGGCTCGCAACTCGCAATCAATTTCTCGACATCCGCGGTCGGTAGCATTCGTGTGGAAATTCAAGACGCCGACGGCAAACCCATTCCCGGCTTCACGCTTGCCGAGTGCGACGAACAATTCGGCGACCAGCTCGAACGGGTTGTCTCCTGGAAAAACGGAATGGATGTCAGTCAGCTATCTGGAAAGATCGTGCGGTTGCACTTTGAATTGAAAGACGCCGACCTGTTCACATTCCAATTCTCCAACGGAAATGGACGATGAATGAGGCAATACCGACGATCTGGCGAGGAAACGTTGATTTGAATTCCGATTCGCTGCTTGAGCCGCCACAGTCGTGACGGTTCGAGCGGGCGACGTGCTGGCTGATCGGCAGAAGGCAATGATTGTTGATCTGTGGGTTCCCTGCTTCCCAGATTGGCCGAGGCAGTCGGATCCACAGTCGATGTTGCTGGACTCCTGTTTCCAGGGCCGGTCATCCGATTGCCTTCCGCAGAATGTTCTCCGTGACCCTTTGCACGCGATCATCCGGTCCGTGTGGGCGTGACCAGTGGGACCATGGGATGATGTGGCCGGGAGGTAGCGACAAGCCTTGCGACCAGAAGATTGTGGCAGCGTTGAATACAAAGTTGTTCTTCGGTCCGGGGAAGATGGTCGCCGTGTAGTGGCCTTCCCGAGTTCCGCCCGCCCAGACCGAGCCTTCGGCCAGCACTTCCAATCCCTGGCGGGCCAGGTCCGGTTCACCGTGGTGTTCCCAGCCGACCAGACCGGGAATGCTCTCGCCCTGCTGCATACCCGTGCCGGCGAAGACCCAGTGGTCCGGCTTGGTGCAAGTCCAGTCACCGCCGCCATTGAAAGGCACGACACTGCGAGCCCCAATGATGTTGCGTTCGTCCATACCCTTGTCTGTCAAACCGGCGAATAACGAGGCATAGGTCTGGATCTCGTCGTCCCGCAGCGGCCCGTAGCAGCCGGTGCGCGTGATGATGCGATTTCGATGGCCGCTGGAACTCGGTGTAAATGGCGAGACGATGAACACCGAATTCCCGCACAGCCACAGGACGTTGACACCGGCATCGATGGCCGCCTGAGTCGCGCGGTACTGACGCAGGTCCCAGTACTCGTCATGGCCGACGCTGATAAAAGTCCGACAGCGATTAATGAAGGCCTTGTCAATAGTGTCGCAATTCGAACCGTACGTGACATCAAATCCGTGCTGTTCCAGCCAGTAGCACAGTGGAAACTCCCACAGCAGGAATTCGCCAGAACCGATCGACAGCGGGTGATCAAAGATTTGTGTGTACTTGCCGTACGGTCGATCGAAGCTGACAGCAACTCCCGGCGCATGTGCTCCGTCGGGATGCGTATAGAGTGACTCGGCCACCGGCCACTGGTTATACGCCTGCCACGTGTTGTCGCTGCACTGGAACAGCACGTCCGCCGGCCGATTGTCGCGCACAATGAAGATGACGTAGCTTTGCCAGTACGGCTCGGACTTCGTTTTCGGGATCGTGGTGAGTTTGCCGAGATAGACGCCGCTCGGCCAGTCTTCGGGGATCGTCAATTCGATGTTGGGCTCCCAGCGACATTCCCGCAGCCGCGCCGGTGCGGGCGTCATGTCCGGTACGGGTTGCGTCGACCCCGCGAGCGGTCCCAACTGAGTCATATGCCGCGCGCCGGTTCCGCCATAGTAACCCATCCGATAGATGTCGATCGTGAACCGTCGCGCTGGTTCCGTACTTACGTGAATCCGCAATGTCTCGCCGGATGAGATGGACTGATGGGAACAATAGCCCTCAATGAGCGATGTCCGGAATTTTGGCTTGTTGATCCGCACGCGCGTGAGTTGCCAGTCACGTGCACCTGGTTTCGCGTTTTCTTCACGGATCAACGTTGAACGCGTTCGGCCGTCCTTCACACGTTCCTGTCCGTCTGCCGGAATCGCACCGCTCAATGATGCTGCCGCCCCCGCGAGTGCCGCTCCTTTCAGCACGTCTCTTCGATTGAGTTCCGACATGTCACGGCTCCTCGTTCAAGTGTGAAACGATCGTAATTCGTCGTGGCATCACGCCGAACTGACGATCATCATCCGTCGACTGACAGGCCCGTATTACCAACTTGAGAACTGTCGAAACCGCGCCGAGCGTGATGTTCGTGAATTTGTCGGTGTCGATCATTTCGCAGCAGACCTGCGCGGCCTTCGGGCAGCATAGACAACGATTTGGGTTACGGCTTGACCGTGTGATAGAGGTTCTTGCCGTTTTCGTCGAAGAACTCAAAGCGAATGCCTCCGTCCTTGGCCACGGTGACTTTGAGAAATCCACCGGAAGCTTTCTTTTGAGTATAAAGCTGTCGGATCTTCGCGTTCGGGTCGGTCGACTTTGGATCGCCCGGATTCCTCCCGAGGCGTGAATTCGAGTCGACCAGCGCGCCGCTTGAAAACTCTTCGATTCCGGATGGATCGATCGAGTGATACTGCCAATGCCGGTCACCGCAGATCAAATGAAAGCCTTTCTCGTCGAGACGTTGCTCTTTGATCCAATCGAAGAACGCGCGGCCTTCGTGGCGAAAGCCCTTGTGGTTGGTGTGATTGTCGATCTTGTAAGCATCGTCGGGACCAACCATCGGCGTAGGCGAGATCAGCAGCTTCCACGTGGCGTCGCTTTCCGTCAGAGTTCGCTTTAGCCAAGCAATTTGCTCGGCTCCCCACAGTGTTTTGTTCGGTCCGTCCGGCATTTTGTTGGGGCTGCGATAATCGCGGCCTTCGACCAGCCAGATCTGTAGATGCCGGTTGACACGATGCGTTCGATACGTCTTCGCTTTGGGGGCGAGCGGGTCAACGATCGGCACCTGTTCGCGAAAGGTCTGGATTCCCAGGTCACTCAGCGGCGCTCGCTTGCCTGCACAGTCACAGTCGTTGTAGCGGTGGTCGTGATCGTCCTTCTCCCAATAAGTGGGAACGTGACGAAAGAGTTCGACAAAACGCGGTTGCACGAACTGTTCGTGCCACTTGCGCCGCAGATCCTTCAGCTCGGTGGCCTCCCGATCGTCGTGGCTGTCGTAGTAAACGTTGTCGCCCGTACCGACAAAAAAGTCGGGCTTCATTTTGGCAATGGTCACAAGCGCCGGAAAACCGAGTTGTTTGTCGTCGCCCTGATAGGCGCCGACCCCGGTTCGCTTCCCGCTTTTTACCTTTCCATAATGAAACGACATGTAGTTCATCCCAGTGACGACAACGAAGCTGGCCTCGTCAGTGCCACCGCTTCCTTGGAGCGTTCGAAATGAACACGTCTCGCCCGTTTGCACGGCGTCCTGATCCGCTCCGTAAATCAACCGGTAGTAGTACCGAGTCGCCGGTTTGAGATCTCCCACTTTGACTTTGACGATAAAATCGTTCTTCGCATCGGCCTTGAGCCAATCCGTCTTGCGCGAGGAACGAAATTTGTCATCTTCAGATAACTCGAAACGGGCGGCTCCAGCGACACCGGGAACATCACCATCGGTCAGCTTCCGCGCAGACGTCAGGCGTGACTGAAGAATCACGCTTGTTGGCGTGACCTCCCCGGCCATCTCTCCTTGAGCGTGAAAAACCTGAGGCTCGGCAGCCAGAAGTAAGGTGCCAAATAGAATGGTGAAGTTATCCATGAATTAACCTTCAAGTGCAGGCAAGTAGACCAAGCCAAGTGAAACGCTGCTATCGATATAAACAGCTTCATTGCCGCATCCGACTGAAGTCATACGACTTCAGCTACGACAATTATTTCTTGGCCAATGCTATGGTTCGAGGTAACGGTGCGGATTGTCGACTGGCAGATCATAAACCCAGTTGGCTGCTTCGTATAGGATGACTTCTTTGATCTCGGGCCGGGCCAGAAGGTTGCGGATGATTTGCTCACGCCGTGATGTAGCGGCTGCCTTATCCTTCATGCGCAGAGTGTATTGCGCTTCGTAGAAGAAGCTCTTCGGGCCTTGGTAACTGGAGCCGTGGTTGTCTGACTGATTTTTTAGGTAGGCATCGACGAACAGGGAAATGGGGCCGTCGTCCGGCAAGTCGCGTAGGCCGAGGAGCATTGGTTGGGCTCGCAATCCGTCCAGGTCCAGCATACTCATGCCTTCTCCAATGGGCGGGATTTGATTGAGCCCGGAACAGAGGAAGCGGTAGTAGCGAGCGTCGTATTTTCCGCCCTTGGGATTGGACATCTTTTCCAAGGCCCGCTTGACAGCGTTTTCCACTGCAGCGCGTGGTGGAATCATGACCCGGATACGCGTTTCGGGAAACTCCTGTTCCAAATCCTGCATCAGAAGACGCACGCCTTGAGCGACCTTGGCATTACGCGCGAAACGCCACGGATAACCATCTGATTGGCTTTGGCAAGTGCCTTGCCATTCACCGGGTTGCCAGTCGGTGATCTTTGCGATGGCCGCGTTTGAAGCGTCCTTGAGCAGCGTTTGAATGGAGGGGCTTTGTGCGACGGAGAGCGGTGCGTAAGCACGATCGATGCCAAGGTGAAAATAGTTTTTTCCGCGACGGCGATGATGCGCGATCGTTTGCACGCCAAGTTCGCCGTCGCCGCTGGAGCCAGCCAACTGGGTGTGCGAACGCGTATTGATGACGATTTCGTCGAAGGCGGGAATCGCGAGCGCCGTTTTGATTTCGCTGATCGCCAGTCGCCGCGCGGCCTTGCGATTGTAGTCCATCATTTCAGGTGACCAGTCCGAACCGAAGTCGATCACAATCTCATCATTTCCGAGCGAACGAAGCGGCTTCCCACTGCGCCGCACCAAGCGGAAGCTGTTTTCGATGGCCTGGAAATCCGTCCGATAACTGCCCGTTGCCGTGATGCCGCCGAGCCGAGTCGTCGCGTTTTCCGCGTTCGTTTCGGCGAGCGACCAATGGGCGTTGATTCGTCCAAGCGGTGAGCCGGCTCTTGAGCGAGCCGAAACCGGTAGCTCCACCGGCAATTGAAGTGACTCGGTCCCAGCATCACCGCGTCTGACGATCAGATAACGATGATCGTTGGGTCGTTTCAGATTGCCGATGTGAATGGAGCCGTCGTCCTGGACTTTGAGGGACCAGTCTTGAAGTTCGACTCGTTGCGCCTCAACCCGGTCGGCAATCTTCTCAAATCGCACCACTTGGAAAGTGCCGCTATTATCACGTAGAAGGACAAACGATTTCCTGGCAATTGGCGGAGCCTGTGCGGCAAAGATGCGCAAGTGCTTCCGCTCGATCGCTTGTGGCTTGGATTCCGGTACGGCTGCGAAGGTGATGCTTTGCAGTTCTGCATGAGCGTGTTTTCCGCTTGCCTTCAAAATCTCGCGGTAATGAGTGAAGGCCACGTCTTGTGGCTCAGAGTTGACCTTCGGGTTGGCACCCGGCAGGAAGTTCCAAAGGAAGCGCCCTTTGGTGTCGAAGACGGGAATGACGTAATACTTCATCAGCGCGTGTTCGAAGGGGTGATGGCTGATGGTGAGCGCGACTCCGTGATCCGTGGCGCTCTGCGCATACATGCGGCCCCAGGCCGGATTCAATCGGAACCGCATCAACAATCCGTGCCACTCGTAGGGCGCAAAGGCGCGATCGTCGTACAGAACGCGATTGAGTTCCTCGCTTTCGAGGATCGCTCGAGCCTGTTTCTCGAACCGTGACCAATTTTCCACTCCGTAGTTCTTTGGATCACTGAGGATTGGAAACGCGCTAGGCCACACAATGATCCGCCGGACTCCATGCGACTGGAGCCGACGGAAATACTGGTCGAAGGCGTCGCGGGTCACTGGCTTCCATTTGCCCGTGCCCGAGTCGCGGAAGATTCGGATCAAGTCGTCCAGTTGATCCGAGAGATAAGTAATGGGTCGATCCGGAGGCGCGGGCAAAAGTTTTAGTTTTTGTTTCGCTTGAATTCCATCCGGCCGATGAAGTTGAATGTCCAGATCCAACTTCTCCTGCAAGCCTGAAGACGCTTTCACGGTT
The DNA here is from genome assembly GCA_002722955.1 of Planctomycetaceae bacterium. Lineage (GTDB taxonomy): Bacteria > Planctomycetota > Planctomycetia > Planctomycetales > Planctomycetaceae. The sequence goes on from PBMZ01000002.1 coordinate 21,415, forward strand.
AATCGGCCGTTTCGATTCAATTGAACCTCTAGCCCATCCGGCAGAGTTGACGAGTGGGTCAACCGCTCGCCCGCAACAAGGGGCTGGTCCGTTAACTGCCACGAGCGTTCGCCGCCCGACAGGTAGGCAAAGGGAGCCTCGGTGTTGCGTCCGAAGAGTTCCGCCGCATCAAGCTTGCCGGCGACGAATATTAATCCTGCGAATACGATTAGCGAGTATTTCATTTCTTGGGAGCCTTGTTCAGAATCTGTTGTCGCCGAAGTCGTGAAACTTCGGTTTTTACCGCTTCGTCTGAAGTTCAAGTAAGTCGGACCGAGCGCAGCGCCGCTGACGGCACTGTCAGCATAAACCAGCCATTCCACTCATTCCATTGTCAGAGGATCGTCGATACGCTTCGTGATCCGGCCTACTCAACCTTCGCGACGACGGCATTGCTGATCCGCGAATACGGGCTTGTCAGCCCTGAATGCTCTCTGGCGCGGACGGTGTAATAGTATTGTCGTTTGGGATCGGGAATTCTTGTGTCGATAAACTTCATCGCGGAAAGACTCCACACGCGAGCCCCGCTCCAGTGCATGGCTGATTCGCTGGATCCCTCGCCGCGCTTGCAGTTGAGGAATGTGGTTTCCGTCTTACCACCGTAGGTCAAGACTTCCAGTGCGGCCATGGAGTGATTGCCGGCGATCAGAAGTGAGCCGCTGTCGGGAAAGCCATCGGTGGATTCGACAGTCAGCGCCGTCGTTTTCGCGTCGAGATGTGCGCCGGTCAGGATGGTGTCGACAACGGGAACCACGCCGACCTCTTCAAAGACGCCCGTGCGGTCGAGCTTGACTCCCTGCAGATTTGGGCGGGGCGAAGAAACGCTGCGCATGATGACGTATTCCTTCGTTTCCGTGTGACGACTCGCGGGCCGCCATGTCAGCAAGGGTCCGTCGGCGCGGTTGTTGACAACATGCAACTGACGAGGCGTTTCCGGCCGTTTCACAACCGAAAGGTACATGTCGCCTTTCTTCTTATCCGGCGAGTCCTTGTCGGAGATAAACAGCAGCTTGGTTCCGTCCGGGCTCCAGTGAACCGTCGGATGCGTGATGTGACCGGACTCCCACGAGGCGTGGTGATAACAAAGGACACGCAACGCAGCGGAGCCGTCCAGAGACACGATCACCACTGCGCCGGGATAACTGTGTCCGGCGTTGTCGGCGGCAACGAAGCGTCCGTCGGGACTGATTGCGGGATGACTTCCCAGCCACGTGAGTTCTTTCGTGACGTCTCGCCGCAATCCGGTTTCGAGGTTGTAGATTCCCGCGGAACACTGGCCGAGCCACTTCGACGGATCGCCGCCTTTCGGATCGCAGATCAGCATGTGTCGGCCGTCGGGAGTGAAGTATTCGTGGCCGCCCTCACCAATAAGCCTCGCGCCAGAACCGTCCGGCTGAACGACGTACTGCCGCCGCGAGGATTTCATCCGGCGGATGTCCATGCGTCCGGGAATCCAGCCGATGCGGCCGTGTTTCGTCTCGCCCGTGAAGTCGAAGAAGCCCGTGCCGTCCATGTTCACAAACGACGACATCACGACGTCCTGCTTCTCGCCGCCCGGCTGTTTGATGACGCGCGTGAAGAGAACGCTTTCGCCATCAGGACTGACGCCCAGCTTGTTCATCTGCGATTTGAACGGACCGGCAATACGGCGGGAAGCGAATGTGTTGACGTCGATCACGTGCAACTCGTACTTGTCGTCCACCAGCGGCGTACAAACGACTTCTTGGCCAGACCGAGACCACACGCCGTAGACTGCAGGCCCCTTTCGATCGGTAACGCGAGTCATCTTCGATCCATCCGCCGCCATCACGAACAGATGCCACGCTCCCGTCCGCTTCGACCGAAACAGAATCTGCGAGCCGTCCGGCGACCATGGATCTTTGATGCGATCCGGAATGATCTCGACCTCGGGGTTTGTCGTCAGCCGCCACACTTCCGCGCCAGTGACTTTGTCTTGGTAGTTGCTTCGTTCCGACTTCCAGACCCGCTCGTCGGCGTTGGTGAAACAGGCAACCATCATCCCTGTCAGGAAGGCAAGTAAAGCGTTGATTCTCATGGTCGTCATTTCACCTCTTCGACAAGACGCTCGATCGTTTCGAATACGCGTTTCTCGACTGTTTTGGTGAATGGTCCGGGAAACTTGGTGTAGACCATATGGCCGCCGCCTTCGTAGCCGCCCTCTTTCAGAACGCGAAGCGTCGGAAGGTAACCGAAGACGTCGTTCGAGTAACCCGCGACCCAGATGGCCGGACCGTCAGCGCTGGAATACTGAGTTTTGGTTCGCAATGAATAATCGACAACGCATTCGCCGCCAATAGCGACAAGCAACAGATCGTCGCCGAACCGGATGGCCTGAACGGGAAGCCCGTACTTGCGTGAAACGGTCCTGCCTGCGTTCAACTCGCCCAAAAGGTAGTTGGCCTTCCAGCGTTCGTATTTATTCGTCGACTTGGCCTGCTTCTCAAGAGTTTCACGATCGGCGTGGGGCTGGAATTCCAACGGAGCTTTCGCGAGTGCGGTGCGGAGAGAACCCGTGACGCTGCGCTGCTTGCCGGCCAGTGCTGCTTCTACAGCGTCGGCCAGCGCACGACCGTGCTCGTGCAGGTATTTGACCTCGCGACGCGGCAGCGGGTTCTGATCTCCACCAGCGCCCATCACGAACATGGCGATTGTTTCGGGATGTTTCTCTTCGATGTATTGCTGTGCAAAACCCGCGTAGTCCCCCGACGTCTGATAGAACGACATCACCGTGTTGTGGCAGGCGTAGCCAAACAGGATCGCCAGCATACGGCCTTTTCTGTCGGCTACTTTCAGAACGGGAACGGAGTGGTCAACGGGACCGATCAGCTTGCCTTCCTTCCGCAGACGCGACACGTCGGCCGCCCGGTTGTTGCGGCGATTGACAGCGAACGACGCTTTCTGCTGACTGAAATCCAACCTGGCGGGAACCTGCGTGGCGATTGCTTTCCCCACAAGATCCACCAGTTGGTTTTCAAGTCGTTTGACGTACTCGTGCATTCGGCGAGCGAACTCAGGCGGAATGTTATGCAGCGATTCACGATACAACCGAAGTTCCGGTCCGCAATGGGTGTGCGAGCAATTCAGCAGCAGACGTGATGCGGGAAGTTTGTATTTTTCGAAGACTCGCTGTTTCACGGCCTCGCCCAGTTCGCGATTGATCACGAGCAAATCCGAGGTGACGATCACGACTCGCGAGCCGTCCGTATCGTCGATGGCGATGGCTTTCGCGTACAGATCCTGAAGCGTTCCCTCGGAAGGCCGCGTGCGGCTCGCGTAACCTCCCATCCAATAGGGGCCATTGGGAGTAATTTTCGTCCGGGCCACGCCGGCTCGCCATGATTCTGCAGCCATGCCGATCGAAGTGACGCCGATGAGCAGCCACAGGATGAGTGTGATGTATCGTAATGCGTAGTGGTTATTCAACATTTTGACGTTTCTTTAGTAGATAGACTCGTGAGAGTTCCGTTTCACTTGTGAGTCTGTTCCCACATTCTCATCTGTATATGCCGCTAATCATTGGCCAGCGACATCAACAGCGCCGTCGCAGCCCAACTTGTTGCGTAGGCCGCAACGAGTTGATCTTCTTCGTAGGGAAATCAGGTTTCGCCGTGATCTGTCGAGTGATAGACATCCCTGTGGTCTATACGCTTGGTGATTTTCTCGCCATCTAATTGCAAGGGACCGCCGTAAATGGGCATCAACATCACACCGTCTGGCGGTCGTCCACGGGCGAATCGTTGACCACGACAGGTTTGGACAAAGTCTGACCCTCGTCCCCTGAAAATAGCATGTCGACTGATTGACGCGCACCTTGTGCAACGATCAATTGCGATGCATGAACGTACCAGTTCAGTCTCCGCCAGTCTTTCAACTGGAAACAAACGACTCTGATTTGAGCCTCTCAATTGCCAGAACGATTATCTTTACCGTGCTCGATCTTGACTTGCCAAATTTGCAGAGCTCGTTTTTTCTTGTTGTATCCGCTGTAAACCAATTGGCCGGGTGACACTTCGACGACGGATGCGTAGCCCTTGCCGCCTTCGGCGATCAAGGTTTGTGACGTCCACGTTTCGCCGCGACCATCGGGACTGACCCAGAGATAGTAGTTCGCCGGTCGTCCTCGACCAACGGCGACAACGAGCATGCCGTTGGACAGCAAACACGGCGTGGGCCAGACTCCTGTCGCGGGCAATTTTTGTGGCTTGCTCCATGTCCGTCCACCGTCCTTCGAGCGTGTTTGAAAAATGGGCTCTCCCCATTCACCGTTGCGAAGCACCATCAGCAGGTCGCCGTTGGCCAATTCCGTCATGCCGGGCTCGCCCATGCCTTCCGGTCCCAATTCCGGCCAGTAACCTGGCGTTCCCAGCGTTTGCCAAGTCTTACCGTGGTCTCGCGAAGAGATGACCCACACGCGTGTCTTGTACATATTCATTTCGGGGACGTACTTTTCGAGCATTGAATACTCCTCGTCTCCCTTCCACCAGCCGTAGACAGACGCGATCAGCGTGCCGTCTCTTCTTTCAATCAAGCTGTGTTCGACAAGCGCGGCGCCGTGGTACTCGCCGGTCTCGGAACGCCCGCCTGTGCCCAACGGAATGTCGAGCACAGCGTCCGTCGGACCAACAGCCGTTTGTAGGTTGTCTTTCGATCGGTATACCTTAAGGATGCGTTGATCGAGTCGCGTGAACTCTGGCCTTGATCCCAAGCCCAGGAATGTGCCGTCACGAAGCATGCAACCTGCGGTTTGACGCCACTTGTCGTGAAACCCAGCCCGAACCGGAGCCGGTGATTGCGTCCACGTCTTGCCGCCATCCGTTGAGCGATTTCCTTGGACGAACAGCGAACCATCGGCCAATTTTTGGACAACCGAGTCGAATCGCGCCGAGACAAATGCTGACGACCCGACCGTCACTTTGATTCTCGGATCGCTGGGCGTTTCGTCTGCGACGGCGTTCGAGTACCCGAACAGTAACGTCAGTGAGGCAATAACGTGTCGCATGTTTCATTCCTATGGGTGATTGCATCAGCCGGAACGCGTTAGCGTCCGGTTCTGTACTGGTCTTCAACCGGGGCTAACGCCCTGCGGCTGACGAGTCGGTGATTGTAAGCACGCGTGCATGCAGGTCGAGTACGTCGTTATAGACGCATACAACTTTGCCGGGCGACGCCTCGACGAGTGTTACTCGGCCGGTGAATGCTTGGCCCGTTCTTGTTCCGATGCCCATCTTTCTCTTGTAGTCCCAGGTTCTTCCGCCATCGCTGCTGGCCATGACGTACAGCGGTTTCCCATAAGCCAGTAGGAGTTTACCGTCGGAAAGAACTAACAACTGACTGTAAACTGACGGCGCATCAATCTTCGTTGGTTTCTCCCATTGCTTAAAGTCCCCACGCGATCGACTTAGCCACAATGGCTTGCCGCCGTCGCCATTGCGCATCAAACACAGAAGCTCGCCATCGGGTAAAAGTCCCAGGCTTGGCAAACGGAAACCTTCTGGTCCGGCATCTGGATCGGAAGCGATTGTTGTTACGTAGTGCCACGTGTCACCGCGATCCTTGGAGCGAACAAGCAGCGTACGCGACTTTCTGAGTCGCCATTTTTCCCAGCGATCTGGATAGTCGGAAGGCGTTTTGTCACTCTCAAACCAGCCCCACATGCATGCCAGCAAATCGCCGCCGGGGAGTTCGACGATGGACTGCTCGAAGAAAGGCCCGGCGACTGGCATCCCATACTCGTCCGTCCCAGGCACCACGTTGGGTATGTGAATCCGTGCACGTTTCGGCCCTGTGTAACCAGCGAAGTGGTTGCGTGATCGATAGGTTTCCGCAACGTAGACGTCGGCGTCACGCTCGTGTTTTCGCGTGTAGCGTCCTACCAGCAGCAGTTCGCCATCCTTCAAGGACGTGATCGCTCCACGACAAGGCCGCGTAGCATCGGATAGTGGAAAGCCAAATTCCCGATACCGACTCCAGGTCCGGCCGCCGTCCTGCGAAGCCATGTCGTAGCAAAGCAACTTACCATTCCCGAGCCGCACAAGAGACGGGAACGTTGAGTACGCTCGCACATGGATCCCTTTGCGATCCTTGTATTCGCCGCCGCCAGTGATCGTCACCTGCGCGACACTGGTCTCTGCAAGGCTAAGCAAGACCGTACTAATTAACAGAAGAAGCTTAACGTTGCGCATCGATCGCGCTCCTTATCTCTTCCAGGGGCGGTGAAGTTACAAACACTTGAGTCCAGCAGGCTAGCCAACACACGATTGAATAAGCGGCATCTTACATTAATTCAACAGTCCAAGTGTACTTGGGCAAGCCCTTACGTTGACGTCCTGGACGCTAGCCAATCATCCGATGAGTGTTATCCGTAGTTTGTCAATTCGTGCCTCAAAGGCAAAGCAAACAATTTTAAGTCGACAGGATTTACAAGATTGACATGATCAAAGGACGAATTCGAAGTCCCGCAATTATCCTGTCCATCTTGTAAATCCTGTCAATTCTACGCGGGCGACGATTAACACATGACTGTGGACTGCGTGATGCCTCTACGATTTCTCCACGCATTGGACGCTGCAGTCGCAATTCGTGCCTCAAAGACAAAGCGAACAGTTTTAAGTTGACAGGATTTACAAGATTGACATGATCAAAGGACGAATTCGAAGTCACACAATCATCCTGTCCATCTTTTAAATCCTGTCAAACTCTACGCGGGCGACGATTAACACATGACTTCGGAGTGCTTAGTTATTCCGATGTCTTCGGAATCGGTGCGATCACGCGCGAACGGAATTTGCGATCATGATGCACTCGGTTGGTTGCGACGACGGCGTTGTTCGGGAACTTGATTGTCAGTGCCTCGCCCGTGTTGGGATTCGGTTCGTAATAGGGCGCGGCCGTACTGGCGACGGTTATACGAATACGATGACCTTTGTTGAAAATCTGGCTCATCCAACCGACGTCAAAGGCGACTTTCACGACCTTGCCGGGGGTGAGCAGGACTTGCTTGTCGAAGCCCTCGCGATAACGGACGCGGCGAATGAAATCAATGATGAGTATCGAGCGGCCATCCGGATAGACGTCACTGACCCGCACGATCAGATCGGTGTCGCGAGCGGTCGACGAGAAGAACATCTCGGCCTTTACTTTGCCCGTCCACTCGGTCGGCTTGGTCAGGACGTCTGTCGTGAAGGTGCGAACCTCGGCTTGCTTCTCGAACGGTCTTGCGTCTCGCGCGCCGGGGAAACTCGTATTGGGAACCGTAGCTGGATGGAACGGGTCGGCCAAGAATTTGGTGGCGGCCTGCGACGCGTTGGCTGGTTCGGTTTTCAGTACTGCATCAGGATGCAGGTAATACGACCGTTCGACGGCGGGAATCGGAAAGTCGTCGGCAGTTCGCCACTTGTTGCCGGGAGCGTTCTTTTCACCCACGGCGCCCATCACGTAATACCTGACATTGGGAAGATCGAGTACACCGTTCTGCTTTCCCTTCAACCAATAGTCGGCCCAGCGGAGCGTTTCGGTGTTGATGTCGAAGGCGGCGTTTTCAGGATAAGTCAGCTCACCGACCACATTGCTTTTCGATCCGCCGTGGAGCCAAGGGCCGATGACCAGCTTCTGCTTGCCTCGTGAATTCTTCCCGCCGGAATGCTGGCGTCCGATGAAACTTTCGATCGAGCCAATGTTCATAAAGTCGTACCAACTGCCCAGTGTCAGGCAGGGAACGTTCATCTTGTCGAAATGTAGGGTGGCGTCTTCATCACGCCAGTATTCGTCGTAATTGGGGTGACGAAACCATTCCTCAAGCATCAGGCGGTTATGGTCGGCCACGCGACACTGTGCCGCCATGCTGTGGAAGCGATTGGGCCGAGTCGTTCCGCCGATCCGGTACCCTTCGTGAAACAGACTCAAGCCCGTGTCGCGCATGAACTGGCAGGCCAGATTCGGAGGTTGCGTGACGGCCAGATAGTTCTGTGCATAACCGCCTTGTGATCCGCCGACCGTGCCGATCTTCCCCGTTGACCAAGGCTGTTTGGCTAACCACTGGACCGTGTCGTATCCGTCACGTTTTTCACCCCACTGCAAGGCGCGGTAGCCCACGTATTTTCCCTCGGAGGCTTGAGTCCCACGAAAGTTGACGGCAGCGGCCACATATCCGCCGGCCGCCAGACGGGCGTAGCGTTTTCGCGCTCCCGTACTGCGAAAGCTGGCGTAACGCTGTTCCATCAGCACCGGCCACGGTCCCTTGCCAGGCGGAAAAAAGAGGTACGCCGAAAGCCGCACACCATCGCGCATTGGAATCCAATGGTGCTCGACACGGATCGCTCCAATCTTGCCATCAGGCAACGGTTTGTCGACTGCCTGAGCGAAAACCATATTGGCGTTCGCGAAAACGACACTGCAAACGCAGACAATCAAAGTGCGACCGAACATGCTGTCTCCCAAAAGTTATGCTACCTGCGTTCAGGTTTGATGCGAATATAAGCACGGCGCGCAAGCGAGTGTGACCGCTACACTCAAACTCGCTCGTTTGCGCGTCGTGCTTGTATCAAAACGTTCCATTCTTAACCGCGTGAAGCACACGAAACCGGAGTTCACCGGTACCCTCATTTGTGATTCTTAAGTTCTTTGAATTCGGTCAACTTGGCGCGCGGTAAGTCGTTCTCAAGAAACGAGCGTTCGAAATAGTGAAGGACCGCGCCGTGTGGCGAGTCCGATGGGCATTCGGCGCTGAGCACGAGATCCAGACGACCATCGCCGTTCCAGTCGGCGGCGTCGATCGAACCGGCATGGAAAAACGTGTGGAGCGGTTCGCCGCCCGCGCTGAAGCGACCGTGGGAACGGAACTTAGGCTGCGTCTTCGAACCGACATTCTCGTAATACCAGACGGCGAACAGTGACCCGTTAATCAGATCGAGATCGCCGTCATTATCCCAATCGACCAGCAGACTGTGATTGTCGCCATTGTTGTTTTGACCGCCGTACCAGCCTTTGATGGGATCGCCGTTTTCGAGTTTCAGAGGTTGCCCGCGTTTCAGATTCACCTGTGCGGATTCCGCGTTGTTAGGTTGCTGCTCGTAGATGTAAAAGACGCGGTCTTCGTTGGAAGTTACGACGAGTTCCATCGTGCCATCCCCGTCGATGTCGCCGAGCGAGACTTTCGAACGCCACGAGAATTCGTAGCGGTTTCCGTCAACGACGACTTCACTCCCTCGTGCCAACTTTGATTTCGTGCGGCTGCCAACGTTTTCGAAGAATGCGGTTTGCCAACGTTGACCGGTCAGAAATAGATCCAGATCGCCGTCTCCATCCCAGTCGGCGATGGCGGGATTGACCCACCCGTGGTTCGGTTCGCTTGGTCCTTGCGGTCCGAAGTGGCTGGAGAGATCGGTCGTTTGGTCGAGCCAGTTCGGAAAGTAGATCGGCTTGCCAGCCGACTGAAGCTGCACGCCGCGTTCGAAGACTGGATCGAGCAGCGTCCCGCGGTTGCGGTAGAACAGAACATGACTTTGATGTCCGCGAATCATATCCAGCACGCCGTCTCCGTCCCAATCCACGGACACTCCGAAATACGAAACCATTGGCGGATTGACTTGCCGGGCAAAACCTCGTGAGACAAGTCGAGGATGATTCGCATCCAGGGAGCGGCGGGAGCCCGCGCGTGTTCGCGGCGACGCGCGACCATCGATGGGAGTCTTGTTGATGTTCTCGAAGAAATTGCTCCCGGCGATCAGGTCCGGAAATCCGTCGCTGTTCCAGTCCACAACAAACGGCGAATCGTCTACCGGCAGGATGGGAATCGGCATGGAAAACAACGGCTTCGTGCGCGTTCCGCGGTTCTCGGCAAACATGAGCCTGCCGCCTTCGAGTGGCCGATTCGTCAAGTCGTGGTAGAGCAGATCGTGATCGCCGTCACCTTCCCAGTCGACGTATTCGGCGCAACCGGTCGCCACGCTGAACGCATTGATTGGCAGGCCGCGTTCCTCGCGGATGACAAATGGTTTGGCATACACCGGTTTCGTGTCTGGCCCGGCCGTGTTCTCTAACACTTCGAACACCATCAGGCCAGTGCCGTAAGGAATGATCCCCTGCTTTGGGTCGACTGGCCACAAGCGGTTGACTCGACGCATAGCCGTCAGCAAATCCCAATCGCCATCGCCGTCCCAATCGACACGCCTGATGCCGCGATAACTGAACCTTGACGGCCGATCCACCATGGCCGGAAACTCGTCGCGAAACTTGGAACTCTGGCCGAGCACTCCTTCGTTTCGCGCGGTCTTCAGCATCCACAGGCCATTGGGATCTCGCTTGCCGGTGTTCTCCCAGACGAGAAGTGCGTTGCCGCGTCCAACACCAAAAAAGTCCAGATCGCCATCCTCATCCCAATCCGCGGGAACCATATTCTGCGGCAACAGATCACTGCGCAGGTAAGTTCCGTCGGCCGCCTGCACACGCTGCCGTGGCGCGAACAATGGCTTGTTGTTGGTACCGATGTTCTTGTGAAAGTAGACAGCGTTACCCAGCGCGGGTTGCACCTTTCGCCACCAATCCGGACCGTCCGTACCGGGGAACTTCGGGCGCTGGGGACCAAACTCATAAGGCCGATACGCGAAACCAATCAAATCGCGCAGGCCATCTCCGTCAAAATCCACGTGCCAGAATTGCGAATGCAAAGCCACGGCATTGGCGAAGCCCGGCGCACCGTCGTTGTAGTGGAAGTAATCGCCGACTCCGATCAATCCCAACTGTTCGGGCCGCTCGTGCGGTCCATTCTTAAGCGTATCGAAATAGAGCTGAAAGTCGGTCGCTTCGGCATCCTTCATCCGCCACCAAATCATGCCGTGCTGCCGATTGAAGAAATCGCCCGTCGTCTGATGCGGACACACGATCTGAGCGTCGTTGTAACGGATCGGAGTTCTCGTCCGAGGATCAACACGAACCACGCGAATCGAATTCTGATCGAAGCGTCCCGAAATCTGCTTCTTTTGAAGCAAATCGCCAAAATCAATCTCGATACCAACCGGAGCATTTGCCCGCGAAGATTTTCCTGGATCGACGCGGATCGAAATCCGGTAACGTTGCGTCAGTGATTGATCCGCGAATCCGTGGCTGCCTGGAGCCAACGTCAAACATGTGACGACCGCTATGAGAAAGACGCGTAGACCCGCTGAGTTCACCATTTGGTAAGATTCCACTCGAAGAAGAGGCGACTGAATTCATGGTTGATAAACACTGATTTTAACTCGATCGAGTCTCACTGTCATAGTGCCGGCTCGAGATGCAGGATGCGGTTTTCGCGTTCCAACTCAGCGAGAGACTTTCAACCGAAACGTGTCCAATTTGATGGATTGATCCACCGAGCCGTATGCGTTGTCGCCGCCCACGTGTGCGGAAATATAGATTTTCCCATCGGGCCCCTGCAGGCTGTCGGGATAGTAATAAGTCGCTGGCGCGTTTAAGCGATGCCAAGAGCGTCCCTCGTCGGTGGTCCAATGAATCCCCGTGGTAGCGATGTGTAAGACAGGACCTTCGCGAGTCGCCAATAAGTTGGGATGTCCACTATGAGGAAACGGAGCCGGTCCAACTTGTTTGGGAACCCAAGTGTCATCCTGCTTTGCCAAGATCCCCTGCCAGCGAACGTCTCGACGTTTGGCGGAATTTGGATCTCTGCGTCGATAGACACACAAAAGATCGCCGTTTGCCAATTCAGCCACATCGAATTCCTCGCCGCCCCAGTTCTTAGCGTGATCCGGCGGCACGACCGCGATGGGCTCGCTCCATGTCTTTGCGTTATCGTGAGAGACAATCAGTCCTGGATACTGTTTGGTGCTCAACTGAGCCCGTGTGAGTTTGTTGTCTGCCGGAAGGTCTGCGATTCCTCCAATCGCCAAGATTCGACCATCGCGGAGTCGTTTTAACCTGGTGACGAGCATTGTGTACTTTTTAGGGTTAAGAATGACCTTGTGCGATTGCCAGGTCTTAGACCGGTCGTCGGACCGCTGCAACAGTCCCGTTTGAGGAAGCGGCGGATTTTCGTAAGGAAGATACCGACCCCAAACACAACGTATGATCGTTCCATTGGCTAATGCCAACTGAGCACGATGGTAAGCGGCACCATTCATGCATGTGCGAAAATGATCTTCGCCGACCTTCTTCCAACTCGTCCCGTGATCCGTCGATTGAAGATAGACATTACTGAGATCTAGCCCCGTCATGTCATAATTCTGCCGCCCCGACGGCGGCCAGTCGAGTCTACGCAGTACCTCCGGCGGCGCCTTAGGACGTCCTTTCAGCGGCCCCGTCGCCTGAGTGAAGGCCAGCATCACGGTCTTATCAGGCATAGCCCAAAGCCCGGTCCAACAAGTAAACCCAGGAGTTTGCGGAGAATGGTAGACCGTGCGCCGCTCGTGCTCGACGACAGTAACCGACGTTTCGGCGCTGAGTTCCGCGCAACCCAATTCCAAGATGACTGCGACCAAAATGGCTTGGATTCCATGGGGTTGTAGTTTTCGCATTTGGCTTTCTGTCTTTCCGTTGAGTGTGCATCGTAGAGTCTAGCCGTTTTCGGCAAGCACGTAACTCAAGTGAGATGCAATGCGTTCTAGCCGTGGTGGTTGACAGATTTATGATACTAGTTTCGCGAATATATCGTTGGCTAGAGCCCAGTGCTGTTTACCGTGTGGGATTCTCGTACCAAAATACTCCCAGGTTGTGGACTTCTTCGCAGGTCAGCAGGTCGAGATCTCCATCGCCGTCCAAGTCCAACATTTCGACACGATCGAATTTCCTTCCGTGCTTGTCGCTGATTGCGTGATCGACCCAGCCGCTGGATGTGTTTTCTTTCCAAGCGACCGCAACCATGTCGTCGGCTTCGCGCTGTGCTTCGGAAGTCGTAACGATATCGGGGCGACCGTCCAAATTAACATCGGCAATCTCAACCGCTTTGCCAGCTTTCAAGCCGAAGGGCAGCGGAATCAAGCTTTCGTTCCAGCTACCATTCTTGTCACGCTTGCAATAAAGCAAATCGCCGCCCAACGTCGGGCAAATCACATTCCGCGCGTTTTTCCCATGCAGATCACCCAGACTCAGAAACATGACTTGGTGGCCTTTCCCGCCGATGAGTCGTCGCTTCCAATTCGCTTGCTGACGGCCGGGATTCTCAAGCCAAAAGATGCCTGGCTCAGAACCGAAGCGATCAGAAAACACAATGTCTTTGTCTCCATCGCCATCAAGATCGGACACTCGAAGCGACATGATCCAACTGGCCGGACAGAGCTGGTGAAGCTTCCACTTCGTGGTATCGCGTGCATCTTTCGGATTCTCGAGCCAACCCACAATGGCGTTTGTATTCTTTGACCCAATGACCAAATCGATGCGACCATCCTGATTCATATCCAACGGCACGGCGAACATCCAGCGTCGGCCTTCGGTTGCGGGAAAGGCTTCTGTTTTCCAAGCATTGGGTGTGAGGTACTTGGCCTTCGACTTGGGAGCCCAATGAACAAAGACGTTATTTACTTTTCCTTCTGCACAAGAAACAACGTCGACCGCACCGTCCGCGTCCAGGTCCACAAAAACGGCATCTTCCACACCTCGAACTGAACCGACGGTTACGGAAGGCCAGGCGTTTTTCGCCTTGTCGGGGCCGGGATTAAGATAGGCAACCACCGCCCCGCCTTCTTCCCAACCAGTAGCAATGTCCAAGCGTCCGTCTCCGTTCACATCCGCCAAACGCACGCCATCGGCACCGCGTTTCCCTGCCGTCCTATCGCTCGGATCGATCGTGTGCCGCTTCCACGGTTTGGCGTCGTTACGCGAAGATTTCACCTCTAACAACTCGCGCATTGCGTCGGTCAATACTTTCTCCACGGTCGGAGCCACGCGCGAGACAATGCCTGTTTCGTAGCCGCCTTGGCTGTAAGCGATCTTCGTACCGATATAGCCCGGACCGTAATCGCCATAAGCGGCCATCGCTACGAACTCGGCGGGACGCATTTGTTGAGCGGCCAATTGATACTCCACAAACAACTCGCCCGGCATGTGCAGGATGCGCGCAGCTCCCAGCTTGAGGCAGGAAACCGGAATGCCGTGTCCATTGTTCATCCGTCGGACAAAGACAAGGTCACGAGCCGCTCGCATGCGAACCCGTTTGGTCGCGGACTCGTCGGTGAGTTTCTTCGCGAGTTCTGCTTCGACCAGTGTTTTACGTACCGGCAGCGAAACACGTTGGACGCGCCAACCAACATCCGCAGCCGTCACCGGCGTTTTCTTCTGCGACTCCCAAGCCCGCCGCATGCCATCGGCCAAGCGGCCCGCGAGCAACGGGCGTTTGTCCTTCTTGCCGTCGTTGTACTTGCCTGCCGCGACGTTCCCGCCAGCTCCGTTAAAGTGGATATGCGGCAAGCCGGGCAAGGCTTTTTCACGAGTCTCGCGAGCGATGCCGACGAAGTCCCAGTTGACGCCGCCTTTGCCGTAGTAGCTTTGCGGGTGCGTGGCGTAGTACGTCAGCACGCCGAGCGCCCGGTCGCCTTGCCAAAACGACACCAGCCGAACCAAGGGATCGATCACGCCTTCCGGAGCCGCCGCGGCCTTCGGGCTCCTGCCGCCGGAACTTTGACGCTGGATGGCGACGCGGCCATCCGATCCGAGTATGCGACGATTCGACGCAACCTTCTCGACTTTGGCCGAGCCGAAACCAAGGTGCGTCACTTTTTGCCCCTTGCTTAAAGCTTCTCTTGTCGCACCAGCGAGTCGCTGCATCACTTGGGCGTCCAAGTCGGGATTCGAGAATTGTTTCGCAAGTCCCTGCCCGGTCAGCAAACGCTCGGTGGCAAGATCGCTACCCGGCGCGTCGTGTTGATGCAGCGTATGCAAAGCCACCCGGTCGGCAGTCGTGCCGGTCGCCTTGGCAATCGCGGCTCGGAAGGCGTCGTAGCTTTCGTTGCCGATCCCCACCCAATCCACGGCGCACAACACAATCGGTTTGTCCGCCGTGAGCAAGATAACGCCCCTCGCGGTCAATGGCGACACGATTTGCATCGCCGGTGTGACATTCCCATTGCACAGCGGCGAGCCAAGCGGCGGCGTGGCGTCAACTTGAAACGTTGCAATGCGCAGTGAGGATTCGGCGGTTGCAGCCGATGCTGCAAAACCAGATAGCAAACTGAAAATGGCAACGATTATACATCTCATGGCGAAGTCTCGATTCTGGATCATTTCATTGATTAGCGGTCTTCATTTTTGAGTGTGAATTAAAATGAGTATACATCGACGTCCTTCATCATGATCCTCAGTCGGACAGGTTTGCCAGCCAGAGGATGTTGATGGGTTCGTCAGCGCGCAAAAGTGAAACGGAATAGATCAAGACGAACCCGAGGATCGGCGTCAAATGCTGTCTATTGATCACAATGGTCCTTAAATTCAGGTGGACGGTATCAAGCGAGAAAGCCACAGTCGAACGCTCCTAACGCGGCAAGCCTATCCTACGAACTTCTCTGCGAAACACACTGAAGTTCACGAGAACAAACTAAGTTGAGTTTTGAAACCAAGTCATCATCCGGGGTGGTTCTCATGGTAATTGAAATTCCTGACTCCTCGTTGCAGGAGACACGCGTCCTGTTGCATCCACCGCTGCAACATCAAAAGCGTAGACGCTGCCGAGCAAAAGCTGGCGGGAGAGGTGCAAGCTGGTGGAATTATCGATTGTTTGGATCGCGGCATAGGGTTGGATTTGAGTCGTGGGCCAAAGGTCGCCGGGTTTGATCAGTACAGGAGTGACGCGATAGGCCACTGCGCCAGTTGATGCGGTCCAGGTGAGCGTGCCTTTTTTGAAATTCAGGTTGGTCGGCGGGGTGAGGTTGTTTGACCTCGTGGGCTCAGTTCCCACGCGCAGATGCCAGGCGTCAATTCTGCGGTTCGCGGGGCTGGTGATGAGGAGCTTGTCTTCGCCGGTGACGACCGCTCCGACGTTTCCGCCTGTCAAGCTGCTGACGACAAAGGCGCGGCTCCAGCTTCGGCCCGTCCCATCGGCCGAGAGATACACGCGGCAGTGGTTACGGCTCAACGCGGTCGTGAGGGTGAGGACTCCGTTGGGCAGCAGATGCAACGTGGGCAGCTTGCCGGCAAACGAAAGAACTTGCGGTTGCTGCCAGGTCTTGCCGTTATCCGTTGATCGCACTGAAACAAGGTTAGATTTCACCGTACTGCCGGTGCGAACGATGGCCAGCATCTCGCCGTCTTTGGTGGGGGAAACGGATGCTTCCAACCACGGCGTTCGAACGTTGCCTCCCGCCTGGAGCATCGCAATTGCGGTCGTGATGACTGAGCGGACTTTCCACGCGCGACCGCCGTCTTCGCTTTGTAATAAGACAACCTTGTTTCCGCGTTTGCTCCAAGTATAAGCGGGCATCAGCAACAAACCGTTTTCATCTTCTATGATGTGCGGCAAAGGGCGAGCGATGCCGCCGATTTCCGCCGGGCACTCGATCGTGGCCGTTTCAAGCTTCCAACTTTGGCCTTGATCCTTGGAAATGGCGATTTGGTAAGCGTCGGCTGGCACGACCGGGAGTTTGGCTTCACGCCGTTTCGCTGGATCGGGCAGCCAGTGGATTCCGAACGCGAACAAATTGCCGTTCTTCAGACGCTCCGGCCACATGGCGATCATCCCCGACATCGGCCAGTTGTCTCGGCCTTTCGTCCAACTCAAACCGCGGTCCGTCGAGATCGCCGACGCCATTCCGGCCGAGCCGCCAAAGTCGTCCGGGTGATTCGCATAGAAATTCAGCACGCGATTTCCGACAACCACCGGCTGGCCACCGCCGGTAATGCCTTTGCGCTCGACGACAGTGACTCGCGGACTGACCACGACTTCCAATTCCGCCATTGCGGTCGCAGGCATGCATGCAATAGCGACGAAGAAGATAAAACTCGTATTGGGAATCGCCAGAATTCCACTACACCCAACTCGGCGAGACCAGAGACATAAAAGTTTGTTCGAAGTGGACGACGTCGCGTGTCGTTGTGGCGGACAACCGTTTTGCGACTCGTAACTTCGTCCGCTACGAAGTTCTTGCCCAGTTCGCTCCTTGAAGTTCATGATCGCGCCACTCCAATTCGTATCGTGCTCTTTTTGTTTAAATCTACCAGCTTGATTATACCGAAACGTTGCACCAATCTCCGTAGCTGGAGTCGTGAGACTTCAGAGAACATGGGCAAACGCGTCCATTTCGCGAAGGACATTGAACCTCATCAACGGTGAACTCTTGAAGTAAGTCGTATCCCCGTTCGCACGTCAAATAACTGAAGTTTCGCGACTCTATTCGCGAGCCTTTGATTGATTTCTAGCTGACGCATATTTGTCAGAACCGTGATGGCGAAGAAATCGTTGCGACGGACGCTATAATCAACCTTTACTCTGAAAAGACAAATTCTTCACATGCGAGCACGTTCGTGAAATATCCGATTCTCAATTTGTTTGTTGCGTTGATCGCGTTTTCGGCGTTCGCCGGTCGAGCTGAGGCTCAGTGGTACGGCGAAAACGTCGAATCCGGCGCGGACGTTATCATGATGGATATCCGCTGGCCTTGGTGGGCTGAGTCGACTTACAGCGCGAACTTCAACATGGCCACCGTGCCCGGCGGAGTGAGTGCTTATGGCGGATTTGCCGGATCGGTGGAGACGATCGGCAAGAACCATCGGCCGAATCTCGACGCCGTGGCGCAGTCTTCATTCCGCCCTGGATCGGTTTGGTCGTTTTGGGGCAGCAATTCCGAGGGTGAACCAGTCCGTGTTGTCACGGCCTCCGAACACACGTTTGCTTATCAGTACATCGGCGAAGGCGCGAGCGGAGCGTTGTTTGGCACTTGGCCGGTGATTAGACAAAACCGCTGGTACACCATGTTGATGCGAATCTGGAGCCCGGCGGGCGAGACGAATCCGAAGACGGCTTATGTCGGTCGTTGGGTCAAGGACGTCGCAGACGATCGCTGGTATTTGTATGGAGTGATGCGTTTGCCGATTCACGCAACGGGCTTCACCGGTAACGCAGGCTTCCTGGAAGACTTTGGGCACAGCGGCCGATCCGCAAGATCGATTCATCGGCGGTTTGGTTACTACCGCAAGGACGGCAAGTGGCGAAAGTCGAACGAAGTCCACATCGAAGTGCACCCGAAAGGCCGAGCCGTCGACGATCATTGGATCGTGAACAAACTTGAAGGAGACACTGTTCTGGCGATGGAAGTCAGTCAGAATCGAAAGCTTGTCCCGCAATTGCTCAAGGGCGAACCGCTTGAATACGGCAAGAAGCATTTCTTTACGACCAAGCAGCCTGATTTGCCAGTGCTTGATTCGCCAGCGGTAACGAACTTGCAAGCCAAGTCGAACGGAAAGCAGGTCTGGGTGTCGTGGCAAGTTCCCGATTCCGCATCGCCTCAGTGGTCGTACAAGATCGAGGTCTTCGACACCCCGAAGTGTCAGGGCGAGCCTATTGCCGTTCGCGGGCAGCGAATGCCGATTACGCGAAACGTGATTGTCGGGGCGGTTGCGGAAAATCCGACCGTGCGATTCTCGCTGGTCGATATCTTTGACCAGCCGATCAAGCCAATCGTCGTTTCGGCTAAAACGGCCTTGTCGCCGAGTAGGCCGGATCAAGCGAAGCGCCGCTCCGGCAACAATAATTCAACGCCGGAACGTCGTCGCTCCGCTCCTCGGTCCGGCCTACAATACGAGTTGTGGGTGAAAGAAAAGGACCGGCATGTCAACGTGACTTATCCACCATCGAAAGCTGCTCACAGCCAGAACGAACGACATCTTTGGCTTTCGCTGGACGAAATCAAAACGGGAAAGCTGGTCCAGCGAGGCGTTTGTCGAGGCTTGGACATTGAGCTGCGCGGCAAGCGTCGCGAAGGTTACGCATTTCGCTTTCGTGGGCTGCTGCGTGTTCCCCAACCGGGCTTTTACTTGTTGTACATGAAAGGCACGGACGGCTATCGAATTCGAATCGACCAGCGAGATGCTTTGGCTTGGGACGGGCTTCACGGGCCGGAAGAGAAGTCGGCTGGCGTGCATCTTGCCGCAGGCGATCACCCGATTGCGATCGACTATTTCGTTGACCGGAACAAACCGTTCTTTCTATTCGAATGGGAAGGGCCAGGGCTTGCGCGTCAAGCGATTCCGGCGTCTGCTTTCTTTCATCGCGTGGACGATGCATTGCCAGCGGCTCAAGTGAAAGTCGCGACTTCGGAATCTGGCCGTGTTGACGCGGAAGTGATCGTCGAGCCGAACGGCCACAAGATTGAACGGATCGAGTTCTACTTTGACAAGATGCAGATCAGCTCGGCGAAGACTGATCGACTGGCGTACTCGGGCGTGCTGCCCGGCGGCGAGCACCGCGTTTGGGCGCGCGTCTTTTACGACGGCAATCATACGCTCGACACCGAATTCACTCCCATCACGGTCGCCAGCAAATCACCGTCGGGTTGGAATTTAGGCATCGCGGGCGAGAAGAATCTCGGCTTTAACATTTTGCAGACCGCACCGAACGTATTCTCGTTTGTCGGCGAGGGCGAGTACGTGATTAGCCGTCCTGTCGAAGGTGACTTTACCCTGACCTGTAAGGTTGTTCATTGCGCCGGGATGAAAGGCGAACCCGTCAACGGCAGCTCGTGGGTCGGTCTTTCCGTTCGCGAGCATCCCGAGCGGAACAATTATCGTTGGGGGCAGGAGTTCGGCGTGATGAGAGTCGCTAAGAACGGCGTTCGCACCACGCCCGATCATGGCGACGGCGCGGGAACTCGGCAAAGCTACCAGCGGTTGCCGGATGGCCATTCGTGGCTGAGAGTTGTCCGTCAAGGAAAGTCATGGAGCGCGTGGACATCAGCAGACGGAAAACGTTGGCGGTTTGGTAGCGTGCATTACAAACGCATTCCGCCCAAGGTCGGCGCTGGCGTGGTCTTTCGAGCCTTGCCGCAAGATGCCCAGATGTATTTCCGAGCATCCGTCTCGAACGTCACGCTGACAAAAGGTGTGCCCGACGGCTTTGCGATCGATTCAACTCCCGCGACGGGAATCCAATCCGTCGGCATCACGGGCGCGGTTGTCGCTCCGTCGAATCCGAAGGTCGTTGTTGTTCGAACGACGTATCGCGGCTTGCTGAAGTCGCTGGATGGCGGGAAGACTTGGAAGCGAGCGAACGGTTCGCTCACGGGCAAAGCGAACTTGGTGCGCAGCATCGCAATTCATCCAACCAGTCCTCAAGTGATGATGCGGGCAACAAGCGACGGTATTTATCGTACCGGCGACGGCGGGCAGAGTTGGCAAAAGCTGTCGTTGGATTGCGATTTTGACGGAGCCGGTCCCACTGCTGTCTGCGGAGAAGTTGTCGCGTTTGTTCCAAGTAAACCCAAGATGGTTTTCGCAGCGGGTGAAACCAAGGGATTGTTTCGCAGCGACGATGGCGGTGATACCTGGACGCGAGTTATCGGCGCTGGACATCGATTCACAGCGATCGACATCAATCCGTACTTTCGAAACCAGTTTGGCGACACGGTGATACACGCGGTGACTTGCCCCGATCGATTCGTCGGCTTGTTGGGACGCGGTAAATCTTCGTTCAAAGCGATGCAACAAATGGCTTTCGACTTCGTGTCATTCGACGACGGCAAGTCTTTTAAAACACACGTCGAGCGAGCCGAGCTGGGCTACTTGAACACGGTATCGTTACGTTGCAACCAAAGCGTGCAGCTTTACGGAACAACACACGGCTTGATCCACACGTTCTCGTTCGGCATGGACAACTGCCTGTACGCCACATCGCTGCCACTGGAGTCGATGCGTCCGTTCACAGCCATCGGTGGAAGCGTCGCGGGACAACAATTCTGCACTCGCAAGTTTGTCCAGGCAATCGATCCGGCAACGCCTACTCGCCTTTCGCGAAGCGACCTTGGAGGCGATGTCTGGTCCTGGACGCAAGCGAAAGGCGAGTTTCCTCAGCGAGTTTTGAAGATTGTCCCCGCAGACCCGACGAATTCCTCAACCGGAAAAAGTTGGTGGCTCGTCGGCGAAGACGGCTTGTATCGTTCGGACGACAACTGCGAGACATTCCGTAACGTACCAATCGATGAAAAGTGAACTGCGTCCCTGCGTCCCGTTTATTTGAGCAACGTTCGTTGGTACATCTTGCTTATCCTATTGCCAAAGTAATGACGCCGCCGACCATTAGACAGGCAGCGACGATCTCATCAAGCTCCTGACGGTTTGGCAGATCGTGTTCCATCACGACAAACATCTTTTCCAGTTCTGTGGGGATCTGCACAACGGGCGACAGCACAACCACGATGGTACGGTTCTGCTTGCCGGTGATGATCTGTCGGGCCAGTGCCTGGACGACCTCAGCTGACTGCAAAAAGCGATGGAAGTTTTGCAGTATCAGAATCGCCGTGCCGTCCGGCGTAGCAAGTGCGTTGATTGACCGGATCGCAGCCAACGGATCGTTACTGCTGGCATCCTGCTCGGTTTGGCCGGAAACGCTCAGCCCGGCCTCGATGTCCCAGGTGGCCAGTTGCCACTGCTCGTCGCGGCAGAGCTGGGCGATTTCAGTGAGGGCGTCCTGGTGTTCGTGGGACTCGATCCAGATGCCTGTAAAACATGCTCGCACGTATTCGGAGAGACGAGTATTGATTTTCAAGGTTGATCTCCTGTTGAGTGACGTTGTTGGTTGGATTGCTGCTGACTGGCCTGCTGATGAAACTCAGTCGTCAGCTGTTCTTGAGTTCGCTCACCCAGTGCCTGTTCGATGAACTGACTGGCCGCCCGGCATTCGCTGCCGATGAAGCCCCTGGTCTGCACCTGGGTTTGTCCCGTCGGCGTGACGACGATCTCGATGGTCTTGCTCATGCGGCACCTCCCACCGTGACCGTCAACTTGATAGAGCCGTCGGCCAGTGACTGCTCGGTGACCGTGTGCCCCTTCCTGCGAGATTCGAGTTTCGCTTTCTCGACTGCATACCCCTGAAGGAAGCGATCCAGTTGTGCCTGCTTGCCCCAGCGACCGTTGTAATTGTCGTAGCGGGCCTGGCCGGATTCCGTGTCGAACACGGCCGGGTATTTCCAGCCGGGCAGCTTGACGATCACACCAGTGGCCTCGCCGCTGAACAGTTTCACGGTGTCGTGCGTCGGTGCTTCCAGCTTGAGACGCTGACACGCGGCACCAACCGCGGCTGCGTCCCGGACTTCGGTTTTGATTTTCACAATGTGGCTCATGGGATTTCTCCTTGTGTTGAGTGAATGGTTAGGACGGCGGCTCGACAGCATTGGTCGAGTCACCTGTGATCAATGCGTGCTGGGCGGACTCATCCTCGTGTGTCAGCTTTCGAGGACGCAGTTGCGGGCCGGGCAACAGCCGTGGCTCGTCACTCGTCACTTCCAGCACCAGCATTTCAGCCACCGCGGCATGGTCCGGATCCTGCGATTGCATTTGCCGGATGACATAGACCGCGACGATCAGCGGCAGCAGGCAGGCCAGAGTCAGGCCAATGTTCTGAATCGCTGTGGCCACGATGGGATCCCTGTGGCGTTGTTCCGCGATCTCACGCCGATCCTGTTCCAGCTGCTCCCGCCCGGCATCGACCGTTGCCTGCTGGTCGTTGACCTGTGATGTCAGCTCCTGCTGGGCCGCGATCAATTCACGCCGAGCTTCGGCATCACTTTCGACCAGTTCCTTCGCCGTTTGGGCCAGTTGATGGCTCTCTTCGACGATCGCCTGGGACTGATCCGCCATGCGGTCATTTTGTCGGGCCTGTTCTTTGACGGCCTGCTGGGCAAATTCCGCCAGTCGCTGGTCACGCATGTCGGGTGTGTCACTGCATCCGATCACTGTCAGTAGCAGCAGGATGGGGACGATCGCGATCTGGGTTCGTTTCATCGGCATTTCTCCAGTGGTCAAAAACGCGGGCCAGGAGCGATTGCAGAGCACGTCGCAGTCGAAACTCCCTGGCCCAGCCAAGGGTGAGCAGCACGGCCAGCACACTGCTGGCCGCAACGAGAGCGAATGTCATTGGTTTCTCCTTCTGAATGAGGGTGAACGGAAACGAAAAAAGCCCCGCAACTCGGTGTGAGTCACGGGGCTGGTGGTGTTGAACGGTGGGGGACGCAGGCCTGGTTTAAAACCCGGAATTTAGAAGCGGGTTACGCCAAGGGGTTGGAGCGACTGAAAACGCGGTCTCGATGGCACCTGGAAATGCTAAGCGTCCGCTTCATGGAATTATGACTCCGAAATGCACGGAATTTAGCACGTTCTGACTGCCCGCATGTCCGGAATACGCTGTGCTCGAGGTCGCTGCTGTAACTCAGACCATGGCACACGCCGCGATGACCAGAGGCCGCCTGATTCCCCCGTTTTCCGCCTCGAACTCGGCCATTGTCGTGGTTTTTCGCAGTCCTCAGCACTCCGTGTTACGCCCGTCCGAGAAATTGGGGTGTAAGACAAAAACAAAGTCAACAACACAACTTTTCAAGCAACTTTCAAAAGGAGTCAACGATGTCCCGTCTCACTACAGATTCGAAACAGATTTCCCTTCTTCGTCTGGCTGGCCGTACGGTCGCCGCACTGTCCCTGACGTTTCTGCTTGTCGGATGCGAAGGAGTTCATTCGCCCGACGAGTCAGAAGAGCACGGCAAAGTGGACCAGACGGAAAGTCAGCCTGATGAAACCGAACCGATTGAATGGGAGTTAGCTGTGCATGCAGAAAGCAACGACGAACTAAACGACAAGACTTCTGGATCGCCGGATGATCAGGACACCGTAATCACTGCTAAGCAGTCGTCTGAACTCAACGCCCTCGTCATTCAACAGCCTTGACAGTTCGATGATTCACACTGGCCCAGCCTGCTTCGACATTGATAGCGAACATGGTCGGATCATTCAGGAATGGCTGTTATGAAATTGCACGACACCCTGTACATCGTCACAGCCAATGTCGCAAAACAAACAGATTCAACACGCAGTTTAAACACACTTATTTGAAAGGACATATCCATGAATCGTCTTCTTGCATCTTCACTTATCGCCATTCTGTTCGCAGCAGCAGGTGGAGTCGCTGTGTACTTCGCCCTTGCTCAGGAAACAAAAGAACCTGTGATTGTTATCGAGAGCATGCCGACAGTAGAACGGGTTACCGAGATTGGAGAGCTATGTGTGCTGAAAGTTCAGGTGACGGATATGCTCCAGGCAACAACTCCTTCGCTCAAAGCTTCATGGCTGATCACAGGAGACGCCTTGATTTCGGTCGACCTGGAAGATGTTCGGATTAACCGCCTGGATCGTGACGGCAAGAGGCTCGTCCTCAGCATGCCTCCTCTGCAATTGCTTTCCCCTCGAGTGAATCACGAGAAAACAAGGCACTGGGATACGAAGAGCGTGTGCTGGCACAATGGATGGTTCACATACGACAAAATTGGGAAAAGTTCTCGCATGCAACAGGCAGCAATGAGGAAAGCACAGCAGACCATTTCACTTGTCAGTCAGGATTCCGAATACGTGGAACAGGCTCGGCAATCAGCGGAGCAAATCATCTCAGCCCTGTACACAGAAACGGGTTACTCAGTCAGTTTTGACTGGCCTGACAAGCCGGGCTACGAACCAGAGGCACGCGGCACGCTTCTCTCAGCGGCCAGGTAGAACCGTATCGATCAGGACCGGCAATTGCCGCGACACTCGCTCCGGCACTGACATTGCCCTTCGCTTCGAAACCCGGATGCAGATGATCCTGAAGCGGATCAGAGATATGCGAGACCGCAAAAGCCATCTTTACCATTTGGTAAAGATTGCTTTTTGTACGTTATTCAGGTCATTATCTGGCGTGTCGTTAAGGCACTTTCCGCCTCGGTTTCGCCCGACTTACCAGGCCTGTGCCCGATAGCAGTGAGGGCATCTCAACGACCGATCAGAATTGCCAACTTAATTGACAGACCGAAAGCGTAAATGCATCTTGTTCCACTGCGTTAAGTCTTAATCGTTCGAGGAGTTTCCATCATGGCTGCGTCTGGGATTCGTCTGCCGCGGGACATCGAGAAGTGGCTGATCTGGTTTGTGCTGGCGATGTCGCTGTTCGTGTAGGCACGTCCCTGGAAAGTGTTGAACAGGTTGCAGAAGTGAAGCCCATCAAGCCAGAACCGATCGATGCCCTCATACCTTTCCTGGACAAGTTCGAGGAAGCAGGGTTTTCTGCTGGTGATTGGCAAGTTGAAGAAGGACCTTTTGTGCCGTGGTTCAACTTTGACGAAATCGTGATGGAGTTCATCCAAGTCCTCTATGACAACGATTGGGTCACGCCTGAATTTGACTGGGGCGAATGGCAGGAGTCTGCCAGGCGATACATCGAGTCCCGTGAAATGGTCGAGTCCGCCGATGCCGTGACGATCCAGAAGCTGCTGACAACACACGTTCGGGCGGATCGCTTCTGCGAAGGCCATCTCGCCTCGATGTTCGAGAACGGACATATCGTCGCGATTCTGAGGCGTTTGAAGGTGATTCGAAATGGCGTTGAGTAACGCCAGAGTGAGTGCCCCGCCCCGCTGAACAGCGACTGGTTCCAGACTTCATCACAACGCTCCCCTCGCAGCCAGCCCACGTGTTGATTTCGGCGTCCGACAGGACCGCGTGCAAACCCGTCGTGCTAAGTATCCCGGCAACAGGCACAAGTTGTATTGTGTATCCGGCTTTCGCATGATGTGAGCTGCTGTCCAGAAGTTCAAAGGGCGAATCGGATCGGATGTAAGGCCGGAGATGAAAGCAGAACTGACAGAGCAATTTGAATCTCTGTGGGATTCTGGAGACTCGCCTCCCGATCTGGTCTCGTTTCTGGAGCAGCACGATGCGTCCGCTGCCGATGATGTGGTCGCCGTTGTGCTTCTGGACCAGCAGCGTCGCTGGAAAACTGACTCTCCGCTGAAGGTCGAGGAATATCTGTCTTTTATTCCCGGGCTGGCAGGTCAGGCTGACATCCAGCTGCGGCTGGCTGTGGGCGAGTTTGAGGCCCGGCAGGGATCGGAGACAGTCCCGAATATCCATGAATTCACAGAGCGGTTCGGTGCAATCAGTGACTCGCTCCGCATCCGGCTGTCGGAACTGACTGGTGAAACACTGGTGTACGATCCGCAGACGGACTGCCTGCGGATCGGCCGTTACCGCTTGGGCCAGATCCTGGGAGAAGGGGCGTTTGGACGGGTTTACCTGGCGTTTGACGAGGAGCTCGAGCGACAGGTGGCAATCAAGGTTCCCACCGCAGAGCGGCTGCGGAACACCGAACATGCGAACGAGTACCTGACCGAAGCCCGCACGGTGGCGAGCCTGAATCATCCGAACATTGTGCCAGTGCATGATGTGGGGAGAACCCCGGAAGGTGCGATCTATGTGGTTTCGAAGTTCATCGAAGGCCGTACGCTGGGCGACCAGATCAAACAGGACCGCCCCGGTCCTGAGCAGGCTGCGAACCTGCTGGCAACGATCGCCCTGGCTCTGCACCACGCTCATGAACGACGACTGGTTCACCGGGACGTCAAACCGGGAAATATCCTGCTGGAAGACCCGCAGGCAACCCCGTACGTCGCCGATTTCGGACTGGCCATTCGGGAAGAGGATTACCTGAAGGACAGCCGCCGGGCAGGCACCCCGTCGTACATGAGCCCCGAGCAGGCCCGTGGTGAAGGACATCGGCTCGATGGTCGCAGCGACATCTTTTCTCTGGGCGTGATCCTGTATGAAATGCTGACCGGTCAGAAGCCTTTTCGCGGCAGCACACCCAACGAACTGTTCCATCAGTTGATCTCGGTGGATCCGACACCTCCGCGTGAACTGGATGACACGATTGCCCCGGAACTGGAACGTATCTGCCTGAAGGCCCTTTCCAGGCGGGTTTCCGACCGCTACGCCACCGCTGCGGAATTTGCGGACGACCTGCGGCACTGGAATCAGTCACCGCAGCAGAAACAGCAGGTACAGCAGATCGTTCCCAAAGGATTGCGATCGTTCGACAGCAATGATGCGGACTTTTTCCTGGACCTGCTGCCGGGGCAGCGGAATCGGGACGGCCTGCCGGAAAGCATCCAGTTCTGGAAAGCAAGGATTGAAGAAGCCGATCCCGACAGGACATTCAGTGTCGGCCTGATCTATGGACCCTCGGGGTGTGGTAAGTCGTCGCTGGTCAAAGCGGGATTACTGCCGCACCTGTCTGACAGCGTAATCGCGGTGTATGTCGAGGCCACACCGGACGAGACGGAAACGCGTATCCTGCGAGGGCTGAGAAAACGGCTACCGGACCTGCCGGAAGATGCCGGACTGGCGGATACGCTGGCGGCTGTACGACGTGCTCAGTGCCAGAAGGTTGTGATCATCCTTGACCAGTTCGAACAGTGGCTGCATGCCCACTCAGCGGCACCGGACGCGGAGCTGGTGAACGCATTGCGGCAGTGTGATGGTGGACAGCTACAGGCCATCGTGATGGTGCGTGACGACTTTTCGATGGCGGCCGCTCGGTTTATGGACTGGGTTGATGTTCCCATTGTCCAGGGGCACAACTTTGCGACAGTCGATCTGTTCGATCTGGACCACGCCCGGCAAGTACTCATCAAATTCGGGCAGGGATTCGGCAAATTACCGGCCAACACGGGCAACCTGTCTGATGTGGAACGGCAGTTTGTTGACGACGTAGCGTCCGGTCTGTCGCAGGATGACAAAGTTGTCTCGGTACGTCTGGCTCTGTTTGCCGAAATGGTCAAAGGCAAGCCCTGGATTCCTGCCACACTGGAAGACGTGGGTGGTACAGCAGGTGTGGGTGTTAATTTTCTGGAAGAGACATTCAGCAGTCGCACGGCGAATCCGAAACACCGTCAACATCAGCAGGCCGCACGGGAAGTGCTGAAGGCCCTGCTGCCTGAAGTTGGCTCTGACATTAAGGGCCACATGAAGTCGCATGCGGAACTGCTGGAAGTGTCTGGGTACGGCAACCGCCCCAATGACTTCCATACCTTGCTGCGAATCCTGGACGGCGAACTGCGGCTGATTACACCTACCGACCCCGAAGGATTCCAGACGGAATCCGGCAGTGATCCCGGCTCGAAGTTCTACCAGTTGACGCACGACTATCTGGTGCCCTCGTTACAGACCTGGCTGACTCGCAAACAGCAGGAAACCCGCAAGGGCCGGGCGGAACTGAAGCTGACTGAACGGTCTGCTCTGTGGACCGCCAAACCGGAGAACCGGCATCTGCCGTCTCTGTTGGAATGGGCCAGTATCAGAACGCTGACCGACAAGCAGAAGTGGTCCAGACCGCAGCGGAAGATGATGGGCCAGGCAGGACGAGTGCATGGACTGCGTTCGGCTCTGGTCATGGTAGGGCTGGCAGCCGTGGTGTTTGCTGGCGTGACCATCAGGAATGCCGTCGAAACAGGACGCCTGGAACTTGCAGCCCAGAATAAGGAACAACAGAACGCCAATTACGCTAAAGCCCTTGTCGAGTCATTGTCGGCGGCGAATACCGCCGATGTGAAAGATCTGGTTGTCGAGATTTCGGCGTATCAGCAATGGGCAACTCCGCTGTTGAAAGAAATCGTTGCCAACGAAAACAGCAGCCCCACGGCGAAGCTCCACGCCAGTCTGGCTCTCGTCAGGAATGATCCTTCGCGGGTCGATTTCCTGTTGCAGCAACTGCTGGCGGCAAGTCCTGACGATGTGCCGATCATCGTGGCGTTCCTGGAACCGTACAGGGAGCAGGTGAAGAATCAACTGTGGAATACGATTCAGACCGGCAGCAACAGTCAGCGTATCCGAGCGGCAGCGGCGTTGGCTGAATATAGTGCGGAAGACAAACAGTGGGAGCAGGAACGTGAGGATGTCGTCACCGCACTCGTGTCGGTTCCCGCTTCGGAGTCCGACGAATGGATCGAAATGCTGCGTCCTGTGGGCACTCTTCTGGCTGATCCCCTGAAACAGCGATTTCAAGAGCACAGTGACGGGCGTAGCAATGAACGCCCCATTGTCGCTGCCGCATTGTCTGTTTTTCTCAAGGACAAGCCCGAAACTCTGACTCCTCTGATCCTGCTGGCCGACAACGACCGTGAGTTTCAGCCATTGCTGGCGGCTCTACGCAATCACACGCAGGCGGTAATTCCCGAACTTCAAACAAGGACAAAACAATCGCCACCCGTAGGAGCCGAACCTGCTGAACGGGATTCGTTTTTGAAAAAGCAGGCCAATGCAGCGGCTTGTCTGCTGGAGTTGGGTGAAACGGAGTCGGTCTGGCCCCTGTTCCAGCAGACCCCTGATCCGTCTCTTCGCAGTTTTCTCATTGACCGGCTCGCTCGTTTGGGAGCCACCCCGGATGCTCTCGCCGCAAAGATAAAACAAGAGTCTGATCCGGCGAGCCGTTACGCTCTCATTCTGGCTTTGGGGCATTTTGATGCACAGAACTTGTCGAGTGAACAACGCCAGTCGTCCACAGAACAACTGGCGACACTCTACCGGGACGACCCTGATCCGGGGGTACATTCGGCATCGAGGCGGACGCTGCGAAAGTGGCGGCAGGCTGATCTTTGCAAACAGATCGACATTGAAGTGGGTAAAGCGGGGCGACAGAGACGGCAATGGTTTGTCAATTCACAAGGGCAGACCTTCGCAGTGATCAATGGCCCGGTGGAGTTCCTGATGGGCGAAAAGACTGAAACAAGGGAGCCGAAGAAATTGACTCTGTCGCACACCTTCGCCGTGGCGAATTACGAAGTGACGGTGGAGCAGTTCCAGAAATTCCGCAGGGAGCACAAGCACGACGCTGGATATGCACAGCAGACGGATAGTCCGGTCAACGTGGTAACGTGGTTTGACGCCGTGGCCTACTGCAACTGGCTGAACGCACAGGAAGGCATCCCGAAAGATCAGTGGTGTTACGAGCCGAACGATAAAGGCGAGTATGCGGAAGGTATGAAGATCGCCGCTGATTTTCTGTCACGCACCGGCTATCGTGTGCCCACCGACGAGGAGTGGGAGTTTATGTGTCGTGCCGGATCGACCAGCACCTATGGATTCGGGGAACCCTTCGAATTGCTCCGCCGTTATGCATGGTATAACGACAACAGCGAGTCGCACTTGTGGTCTGTGGGAATGCAGTTGCCGAACCGCTATGGGGTGTTCGATATGCACGGCAACGCTGTGGAGTGGTGCCATAGCTTGTATTCATCGTCAGCAGGTCAAGGCGACGTGGAAGTAAAACGATCAGATAGGCGTGTGTTGCGTGGCGGCTCGTTCCGCTATCGCTCGTCGGTCGTCCGTTCCGCCGCCCGTCTCAGCTACCAGCCGGTCAACCGTACCGTCGATCTCGGTTTCCGTCCGGCCAGAACTTACCACTTATCTCCTTAACCACTTTACCCCTTATCCTTTACCCTCATACCGCCGAAGGCGGTCGACATTTGAAAATCGCCATCTGTCATACTGGCAGTTTGAGATTCGGCCTTCTGTTGGCAAAAAACAACGGAGGCCACGATGAAGAGGCAGGACGAACTGGTCATCATCACGAAGACCTACGACCTGATTTTGTGGAGTTGCAATCACACAGGCCGGTTTCCAAGACAGCATCGTTTCGTGTTAGGCGAGCGACTGGAACGCAGCCTGTATGACCTGCTGGAAACACTGATTCAGGCCAAATACAGCCGAGAGCGAACGCCCCTCTTGAACGACGCCAACCTGAAACTGGAAATCCTCCGCTTCCAGGTGCGACTGGCAA
>PBMZ01000003.1 GCA_002722955.1 Planctomycetaceae bacterium
CGACTCGATCACATAAGTGCCTTCGCTGTTGATCAAACCATTCATGCCACCCATACCGCCACCCTCACCCCATTGAGTTTTCCAAGTTCCGTCCTCGTTGAAGTGAAAGACAAACTTGCGGTCCGCCATCTGTTGCCTAGCTTGTTCGCGAGTTGCTCGCATTGCTGCGAGTTGACCATCGTCGAAGCCTTGCTCTTGTTGGCCATCGCCATTACCCCAGTTACCAAAGTTGAGCTGAATCTTTCCCTCCCACTGGCCGTAGAGTCGCTCGTCGGTTTCTCCACATCCGAGAATTGAAACTGTGACGATCGCGACAAAGAGCAATTCAAGACGATGCATTTTCAGTCTTTCAAAACAGGAGTAACGTTACGGTTCAGAGTGTTCAACGTTACAATTTCTTGTGTATCGATTCCTATCGAGTTCACGGTGAGTTTCTCTCAGCCACATCTGCCAATCGTGTCAAAACGTGACTGGCAGCAAATTCGAGTTTTCACACTTGGCGGACTTCATGAAGACAGTTTACCAGATAGCGATCATCCTCGTTAGCTGTGGATCGCTTGTCATCGCACAAGAAAAACCGGCGTCACCAAAGCTGACTCCCGAGCAAGTCGAATTCTTCGAGAAAAACGTGCGCCCGATCTTGGTTGACCGTTGTTACAAGTGTCACAGCGGAAAGTCCAAAGACGTCAAAGCTGGCTTCCGTCTGGATAGCCGTGCAGCGTTGTTGAAGGGGGGAGATTCAGGTCCGGCAATCGTTCCTGGCGATCCAGATAAGAGCCTCTTGGTCAAAGCCGTTCGTTATGAAGCAAACGAAATGCCGCCGAATCAAAAGCTTAAGAACGCTCAAATCGAAGCAATCGAACGTTGGGTAAAGATCGGAGCACCTTGGCCAAATGATGGCAAAAACGTGAAGCTATCATCGGAACAGGGCTACGACTGGGAAAAGGCCAAAGAGCATTGGAGCTTTCAACCAATTCGTAAGCCAACTCCACCCAAATCCGAAGACGGCGTGCGAGCAAAGAGTGCGATTGATCAATTCATTGCGGCGGGCATCAAAGAAAAGGGGCTAAAGCAACCCGCGCCTGCGACAGCACGGTTCTTTGCGAGGCGTGTTTTTCTTGACTTGTTGGGCATGCCGCCAACGGTGAATGAATTGAATCACTGGGTGTCACGCTTGGAACAAGATGCAACTGAGGGACTGAATGATGCCGCGGTCTCGGAGTTTATCAACAATTTGCTCGAACGACCCGAGTACGGAGAACGCTGGGGACGACATTGGCTGGATGTCGCAAGGTACAGCGACGTTGGCGGTTGGACTCAAGACAACCGTGCGATGCCACAGGCTTGGAGATACCGGGATTGGGTGGTTAAGGCCTTTAATGATGACTTGCCTTTCAACGAATTCGTCAGGCAGCAGATATCGGGAGATATCGGCTATGACGCTCCCGATCCGCAAGCCGCCGTCGGTACTGGATTGTTTGCCTTGGGACCGTCGTACTCATCAGACGGCGGTGATCCTGAGAGCGTTGCTCAGGCCAAGAGTGAAACTTTGGATGATCGAGTCGACACGTTTGCTCGAGCCTTCCTTGGCCTGACGGTTGCTTGTGCCCGTTGCCACGATCACAAATTCGATCCGATTCCAACTCAGGATTACTATTCGTTGGCGGGCATCTTCAATAACTCGCGACCAGGCGAGACACCGCTTGTGGATAGGTCGGTTGTTGATGCGTACAACAAAGCGCGAAGGCAGATTAGCGATGTGCATAATGCGATTCGCAAGACCCAGCAACAGGCCTCCAAAGAAAAGCGACCTCTTAATCCAGAAGAACAAGAGCAGATTAAGAAGTGGCAAGAGGAAGTTAAGCAACTGGAAGCAATGGCGCCTCCGAAGTACGATTTCGCTCACACAATCTATGATAGCGGCGCGAGCGACATGCGAGTTGCCCTGCGCGGCAACTTGCTAAAGCAAGGGCGCATCGCGCCGCGCCGATTTCTTCGCGTCGTCGCTGGTGAGGATCGAGAACACTTTCAACAGGGAAGCGGTCGGTCACAGCTAGCGAAAGCCGTGATCGATCCCGCAAACCCTCTGACGGCACGTGTCATCGTGAATCGAATCTGGTTGAACCACTTTGGGCAAGCGTTGGTTCGCACTCCCAACAATTTCGGGTTGCTTGGCGAGACTCCCACTCATCCCGGATTGCTGGATTGGCTAGCCTCCACGTTCATTGAAGCAGATTGGTCGATCAAGTCGATGCATCGGCTGATCATGAATTCCGCCACTTATCGTTTTAGTAGCTCATTCGATCAACGCGGCTTCGATGTCGACGGGGATAATCGAACCGTCTGGCGAATGAATCCGCGAAGGATGGATGTCGAAACCTGGAGAGACTCGTTGCTGGCAGTGACAGGTGAACTCGACCGTCAATTGGGCGGACCAGCGATCGGCAACATTGTGAACAGCAAACGACGAACGTTGTATGCAAAGATTAGTCGTAACGCACCGTTTGAATCAGACGTGTTCTTGCGACTGTTTGATTTCCCAATTCCACGTGGTAGCAATGCTCAGCGAACAACGAACGTAATTCCGCAACAATTTCTATTCATGATGAATAGCCAATTCATGGTCGATCGTGCACAGGCACTGGTCAAGAGGTTGCAGAGCCACTCGCAGGATTTAAAGAGCCGAATCGATCACGCCTATCGATTGCTGTATAGTCGCCCGCCGACTAATGAAGAACTTCAAGCGGCCAAGAGCTATCTAAGCGCGGAGAACTCAACGAGCAATGAAAACGATCGCTGGCGGCAGTATTGCCAAGTGCTGTTGATTGCGAACGAGTTCATGTACGTGAGATAGTCGCCCGAACTTTGAACCCGTAACCTACGCAACTTTGCGGATGACAGGCTCTTGCTTCGATTTCATGACCGAGATTTGCTCGATCAGCGTCTCCAATTGCCCCGCCATTTGATGTTGCAGATCCAGCATTGTGACCGCCGCTTCGGCATAACTGCTTTCGCGTTCGGCCATCTTCTCAGATCGGTCTCTCAAATCACATGAGAACTGATTCAAGGCCTGGATGGCTCGATCGATCTGTTGAATCAGTTGTGCGTCGCCAGCCGGAGCAGCAAGTTGAGGCTGACTGCCGGTTGCTCCAACAGTGTTGATTTGCCGCTCGACGACGGTGTGCAACAAGGCCTGCACCCCAAGTTGTTCTTCAGCTTCGTGTTGATCCAACAACGCCAAATCTCGTTCCAGTTGATCGACAAGTTGCTCGGCCGTCATGTCTGAAATCAAGTGACCCAGTTCTTCGTCACTAATGTCCTCGTCAACGAGGCTGTTATCGGCAATCGGTTCTTGGGCTGTGACCGAAGTCTCGTCATCACAAACGACGAATTCAAACTCGCCGATTTGCAGTTGGTCTCCGGCGGACAATTTCGTGCTTGTCGTTTCCTCACCATTGACGACAAGCGACGGGCGTTGAACAAGAGCGTCAATCCATGTTTCCGAATCATCCGAATGAATGACACTATGAAGTGGTGGCATTGTGGGCCCGCCAAGACGCAAGTCGCAGACTTGGCCTGATCCGATCAGGAACTTGTCCGCGTTGATAGGTCGTTGTGGAAACTTGGTCTTTCCCCGTGCGACAGCCAGAGAAAGATTGTTTGACGTGCTCGCCATGATTGTGTACCGAATGAGTCACCGAAGTGAGGTGAGAATGAAAGTGACTTTTCGACTTGGAATGAGTCAAAAGACAACGCACAAATGTCGTTTTGCGAACGTAAGAGCTGGCCTTTTCACAAACCCATCGGTTGCGCTCGTGTCTTTATTGTCGACAACTCGAATTCGGTGACATGAATAAATTATGCCGATTGTATCGCCGATTCCGATTTTCTTGCGGAAAACCGCTATGTTTTGTTAATGCCTAAAGCTCTGTGCCCATGCCAAGCGTGGTTACACGAAGAAAAATGCCCGGCTTCTCGGAGAAGCGGGGCATTTGAATTTCACTGGCAGAGGCGAGAATCTGCTACAACAGTGTCTCGAGCAACATTCGCATTTTTCGCATTTCCAGAGGGCGTTCTTCGGCAGTCATCTGTGTGCAATCCAGGTCGACGGCCAAAGCTCGCGTGTAGTCTTCTCGTTCGAGAAGTCCAATTTGCCGGCTGTAGTCGATTTCCCCGAGACCGATCTGTACTTGAAGTTGATCCGGCGTCGTGTCTCTGAGATGCACGTGATAGACGTACGGATAAACTTGATCGTAAGAAACGTTCTTGTGAGGGCCACAGATGTAATGGCTGGGGTCCAGCGTCAGTCCAATTCCCTTAACGGATTGACACAACTCCACCGCTGTGTGGGGATCTTCGGTCAGATACCCGATTTGAGTCTTCAAAGAAAGGCGAATTCCATCGTGATTGGCGATTTCCAAGAATCGACGCAGCCGATCAATTTCCTCGTTGAATGGTGTTCCGATCGGCGAAGCGGGAATCGTCAGTTGCGTGACTTTCATCAGCTTGCATAGCTTAGTTAATCCTTCCAGTACGGACGGATCAACGTCGTGCTCTAAACACAAAGCGACCGGCGTTAAGCGAGTCTTCTCGCGATAGTGCGCAAAAAATCGCTCGGGATCTTCAGCAACTTCGCTGGGTTTCAAGTGCTGAGACTTCTCGTCAAGCCAGATTTCGACCTTGTCATATTCAAGGTCGGTCAGCAAGCCACACGCTTCGTCAAAGCCTTTATCTGCAAAACACTGTGTCGACGCTGCGACAAACACTTCCGACTCCCTTCGAACTGAACATTCGCTACGACTGCCTCGCCGGCGTTAATCTAGTCCGTTTTGCCAAATCGTGCAAGCCTGATCGGAAGTGGAAGTGTTGTCACGGCGTCGATGGCTAAGGTTCGCACCTGACGATATGGAATTCAACGCCAAGAGACACTCATCCCAACAGTTTGACCCACATCGAGAATGTCCCCATGTTGTTGGCAAATCTGTTCCGGCGTTCATTGACTTGGACGAAAATCGGTCGATCGTCCCGCAAGTTAATGATCTGGGGAGTAAAACGCGTATTCGACGAAACGGGAACAGCGGGCCCGCCTTGTTGTCGAACCACAATGCTGTACCGTGGAGCCTCGGAAAACTTAAAGAGCGCATCGTTGCCAACTTCCTGGAGGTTTCCAAGAGAGCTTGTGATAAGTGAACCTGGATGTTCGAGGGGCTCGTCGAAGTACCATTGGGCATCAAATGCGGCAACGGCAATACGGCTTGATTCGAGATTGACTCCACCGATCGAAAGAGGGTTCCCGAGAGAACGATTGTTAACAACGAAGCCTCGAAAAAGAAACCATCCCCGATCCATATCGATTGGCGATACTCTTTCGAAATTCGAGACAGGACTTCGAGGGCAAGTTATGGTGGGTTCTGATTGGTCAGGGTTCGGTTTCGGCGCAGCGGCCATTGACATGGCTGGCATCGGTTGCGCGGTAGTCACTACATTGTCGCAGGGATTGGCGGCCCCGTCTGACTCAACAGCGTTGAACGAATTGAGTGCAAAATCCGAAATCCCATTCTTCGCGATCAACCCGTTTCCAATGGGCGCGGATACACATCTCGTTCAACTTTGGTGTACCATCCATGTTGTACTTTGTGTTGGGCACCGTACCAAGTGACGGGTCAACATACCACGTGCCATCATCCGGATCCAAGATCGTGGCCTCTGTATGACCATTCGCAAAGCAATCCTCACCGCATTGAGTGCAGTCATCTGGCTTTATTACAAGGTCAACGCCTTCTATCACCCAGCCGGTTCGATCACAGGTTCCCATTGCACACTGCAAGTCACCCACGCCGTCGAAGTCCATGTCCTCAACTTTGCCATAGAAACTGGGGCTAATCGCTGGTAGGTCCACCCCATAGTGACAATGCCCGGTCATTAAAGCCGCGGCGGAACTGAGAGAAGGCGCTGCGGAATTTTTCTTTTTCTTAGCCATCGAAGTAGTCTGCCTTTCTATTCGATAAGCTTGAAACGTCCATTACGAAATAGTGTGCTGTTTCTTCCATGTTGTTGGATAACCCCAAATTTACCGCTGCCCTTGACGTAACTCTGATTCAAGTGCGGACAATGATTGGGTTCACCTCTCTTCAGGTCAACGACTTTGCCGTTCCAATGAACTTCGTGCAATTCGCCTTTGACCACTTTGACTCGTAAGACTTGTGCTACGCCCGCCTCTGGCATGGGAGTTGGCAGCTCGTAGTCGCAGTTTTGCCCGCCATGATCGTTCAAATAGCCGGGTCCAGTAACTGGCTTGACGAGCGTTTCATTAAAGTGCTTAAACTGGTCAATGCGAAAATTTGGCAAGCCGCCGGACGAGAAGGTGAATGACACAAACTGACCAACCTTGACTCCATCGTCGTTTGTCCTCGTCTTGAGTCCCCAGAAGAAACCGGTTCGGCCCTTCCATCCGTTCTTGACCATCTCTATCTCGAGCTCGAAACTGTTTGCCTCCGTTTCACCCAAACCAATAAGAGTTGGGCTCCGCACGTCGAGAAATAACTGTCCCGTTTTCGTCCTTGGTTCAACCAAGGTCACTCCACTGGCTGACTTAAGTTCGAGAATCCTTTCTGGTTCTTCATACAGTAGATTGTGCCAAACTCCGGGAATCAGTTCTCTTGGGCCATCCGATGTTGGTGAGTCGTCCGGCATCATCGTCACAGCCAAGGCAACGACTAACACACAAACACATAACGTCGAAAAGATCGGAAGCCACTGCGCCTTCGACTGAGGCACGGTCATTGTCTTCGATTGGCTGCCGCTTTCGGTTTGGCTCTCTTCGTCGTAGGCTGCCATCCACTTTCGCAGGTCTTCGGACAGGTCGAGGGCGGTTGTGTAGCGATTGTCGACTTCTTTGGATAAACATTTCAGGCAGATCGCTTCGAGCTCTTTGGGAACATCGTCTCGATATTGACGCGGTGGACGTGGCGAACGAGTTAGGATTTCGGCAGTTAGTTTTTCTGATCTTCCATCAAATGGGTTGCGGCCGGATAAGAGCTGATACAGAACAACGCCGAGTCCCCATATGTCGGCGCGGCCGTCTAGTGTGTGCACGTCGCCGCGAACTTGTTCGGGAGCCATGTAGGCGGGCGTTCCGGCAACGTCTCCACGCAACAAGGCTTGCTGCGTCTCATTGACGGCCAAGCCAAAGTCGACGACGTGTGGCTCGCTCTTCTGGTCGAGTAGGATATTGCCCGGCTTCAAATCGCGATGGACGACTCCCTTCATGTGCGCGTAGTGCACGGCGTCAGCGATCTTCGCGACCAACTCTGCGGCCACTCGAAAGTGAAACAATTCCTTCTTCATGCGGATCGAGAGCGACTCTCCCTCGATGTATTGCATCGCTATGGACGCTTGTTCCGGTGAATCTCCAACATCGTGAACAGTGACGATGGCGGGATGATCGAGTCTGGCTGCGTTCTTCGCTTCTTGCAAGAAGCGATTCATGTCCAGCTGAGTTTGAAAGCGGCCTGGGCGAGGAACTTTCAGAGCAATCTTGCGGTCCAGCAGCTTATCCAGCGCCAAATGGACGACAGCAAATCCGCCTGATCCCAACCGTCGTTCTACATCGAATCGCTCGAAGTTTGGCTGCGAATCGGAATCGTTGTGTGCGCCCATGTAGTCGATCGTTGCTGTTAAGCCGACATGGTCTTCGTCCGAAAGGTCAACTTGCGATGCCTTCGGCACCATCGATACATCTTGAGTGGAGACGTCTGCACCACAGCGTGGGCAGGTAATGCTGCCATCAACTGTGTCTTTGACGTTGCAAACGGTATTACAAGATGGGCACGTTACTGGTTTCATCGGCCCGACCGAAGAACGTGGTGTGTTTTACAACCTAATGTCTTAGCACCATAAGACATCATATGAAGTAATTTGCCTCCGTCAACGATTTAATTGCCACTTGCTAGGCAAACTAGGGTAAACCCCAGAAAGATCGAATTTAGTCATTGACAAACTTGGCACGAGTAGTGATGGCTTGCCCGCATTGATATTCACTGACTTTAAGCGGCCTTTTGCCTTCGGGTTGAATCGTCTTTAACTCCAACGCGCCGTTACCAGTTTGCACAACAGCGGTCTTTGCATCAGCTTGAATGACATCGCCTGGCAAGCAATCAGAAGGCAAGTCCACAGGGTCAGCATCCAACACAATCAGTCGTTTCGTCTGCTCCCCTTGTTTCAGAAAAGTGTAAGCCTTAGGCCAAGGTTGCATGGCTCGAATCTGGCACTCGATTCGTGAAGCTGTTTGAGTCCAATCAATCAGCCCGTCAGATTTCTTAAGCATCGGAGCCAACGTGACTTCATCGGCGTTTTGAAGAAGGGGTTGCGCTGTGCCCTCGGAAAGTTGATTAACTATATTCAGCGTGATGTCGACAGCCAGGTCGCCGAGCCGTTCCATCAACTGGCCGCTTGTTTCTTTGTTACCGATAGGCGCGCTCACGACACCCAACATGGCACCGGCGTCTAGCTTTGGTTCGATCTGAAAGATAGTGATGCCGGTTTCCGCTTCACCATGCCACACGGCATATTGAACCGGAGCTGCACCGCGATATTTAGGCAACAGAGAACCGTGAAGATTGATGGCGCCAAGCCTTGGCACGGCCAACAACTCGGCCGAGAGAATCTGCCCATAAGCGGCGACGACACACAAGTCGGCGTCAAGACTACGCAGGTCGGCGATAGCTTCGGGAGTTTTAGCACTTTGAGGCTGGAAGACTGGCGTGTCATGTTCAATCGCCGCTTCCTTGAGCGGATTGCGATGACGATGGTGGCCTCGGCCTGTTCGGTCCGGTTGAGTAAACAACCCGACGACTTCATGGTCGCTTTCGTAAAGCTTCAAAAACGTTGGAACGGCAAATGTGCCAGTTCCCATCATCACCAATCGCAACGGCATCGAATTCCTCGCACTGCATCAACGAATCGTTGCTAGAAGCCACCACTACAAGATCACGACTTCGGTTAACCCGTAGCCGCAGGCGAGGCGTGACGATCCTCGCCTGCGGCTACGGGTTAAACGAAGGATCCACATCGATGCGTTTATGTTCTCTTAGCTTTGCTGACTCTGCAATTCTTGAAGCTGCTGTTTCAGTTGTTCGTTGTTTGGCAGGTCGCCAGACGATTGCTGACTTCGGAATGTCTGCAAGAAGTCCTCCAACTGCGGGTCGATCTCCGAACGAGCACCTTCGCTTAGGTGGTCGGGAAACAGAACGCCATTCAGATGATCGGTTTCATGCTGCACTACCCGAGCTGGCAAATCCTTGAGTTGCATTTCGAAACCGTTGCCATCCAGATCAAATGCCTCGACCACGATCTCCTCGGAACGACGGACTTGGCCATAGACCTCGGGCAAGCTCAGGCAGCCTTCCTCACCCTCAACGACGCCCTTCCGCTTGACGATCTCCGGGTTGAGAAACACGAATTCCTCGTCCTTTTCCTCGGGATCCGATGTGATGTTCACGACAAAGAAGCGGTACGGCAGCGCGACTTGATTCGCGGCGAGACCAATGCCCTTTGCTTCATACATCAGCTCGAACATCTCGCTGACGTAATCGCGCAGCTGCTGGTTAATCTTGGTGATCGGCACTGATTTCCAACGGAGTGCCGGATGCCCGTATTTGACAATTTCCATGAATGCGTTTCTTGTCTTGCAATCGCCGATTGCTGAATACCAAAGTTCATTCGCGACAGAGTACTACGACATGAAATCGGAGTAAATGAACCTTAGCAAGAATGGCCCTAAGATCACGATTACGGTGGATGCCATGACAAGGATACTTGGCAGCAACATCTTCACACCGGCCTCGCCCGCAATCGTCTCGGCTCGCTGAGTTCGCTTGATCCGTAAGACATCCGCTTGTGTGCGAAACAACTGAGCCAGCGGCGTTCCCAAGTTCTCGCCCTGGATGATCGATCCCACAATGCTGGTGACTTCGTCATCGCTGAGTCGATTGCGCATTGATTCGAGAGCCGCGGTGCGGCTCTTGCCCATCTTCATCTCTGCGAGGACTCGCCCAAATTCAACGCCCACGGGTTGATCACGAAATTCGTCAACGGCCTCTTGCAATGCCATTAAGAACGTACTTCCGGCTTCCATCAGAAGTGTGAGCAGGTCAAGCAAAAAGGGCAGGCGTTTCTTAATCATAAACAATCGATAATGTGCGCGAGCGGCCAAGTTGCGTCGCATCAGATAGCCCGTCAACGCACTACTTGCCAGGGCCGAAACGATGCCTGGGGGGCCCATCAAGTCGATCGCGAAGTAAATATAGAGCGGTGTTACCAACATGCAGATGATTTCAATTCGTGCCAGAAACTCTTCCGCCGTCCAGAAACGCGGCATCCCGGACGCCTGGATTTCTCGATGAATTTCCGGCAAGTTCTCGCGGAACATGCCTCGGTTCAGTCGCGAAAGGATACGCACAATTGGATAGAACAAGCGATAGATCGCGCTGATTCGGCGCAGTTCGTTAATACGATTGACGTCGTACCGCCAGGCGTCGTCTTGTTCCAAGTCCTCGGAATAAAGACTGTTCCAGATCGTGTGTACCAACGCAAAGCAAGCGGCCGCCATCAGCGCGCACGCAACTATTGGAACGAGTTGCAGGCCTGCAGGGATTTGAGCCAAAGTGTTCATCAAATGTCCGGATTCAAAATCTGCCGAGCCCAGAGGTAGGCGACTAAATTCAAGATCAATGCAAAGCACAACATCAACTGACCGATGAACGTCGTGAACAATCGTTCGGTCGCCAGCGGATCAATGATGAAGTAATAGATGGCGAGCACGGCAAATGGTGCTAATGCCATGTAGAACGCCGAGGCCCTCGCTTGAGCTGTTTCGGAGACGATCTTTCGCTCAAGCCGCTGAAGTTCTCGAACTGAGCGAGCGATCCGTTCGACCGTTTGATTCAGGCGACCACCGCTCTTTCGGCTGGCTTCCATGGCCGCGGCGAACAAGGCGAAGTTTTCGCTCTTCAGCCGTTCCTTGGCCTCTGAAAGACATCGTTCCAGCGGTTTGCCGAGCTGGTACTCGCCCACCATTTGCTGGAATTCTTGGCTAATTGGTTGAGGGCATTGTTGAGCCAGAATATCCATCGCTTGCGCCAACGACAGGCCGGCTCGGATAGCGCTGGACAAGGAAACCATCGCGTCGGCTAATTGGTCTTCGATTTGAAGTCGACGTTGCTCGGCCATCCGCTTGAGCAAATACCACGGCAAGCAAATCAACAATGCGGCCGCGGTCACGCCAAAAACGATGCTGCCCGCAAGAATCCAAACCACCATGAAGACGCCACCGACAACCCATGACCAGATTTTCAGGATCGTCCGCAGCCCTTTGGTGTTCGCCCGCAATCGCCGAAGTTTATCGCGAAAATCGGCCTCGACGTGATCCAGTCCTGCGACGTAATAGTCCTGACTGGCATAAGCTCCCAGCGCGACCGCTAAACCAATAAATCCTGCACCGAGTGCTTGTTCCATCATCGTTTTTTAGTCGCCCTGTGAGTCAATCAATCGTCGTCCAGCAGATTCGACGACCACAGTATATCACAATGGGCTTGTCTTGTGACAATTCAGAACATGCTAAAGCTGCAGCAGTTGCGCTCAAGAATTTCGGTTTTATTGCGACGAGAGGTTTATAGTAACCCCATGCGTGAGCGAGGGACGCTCACACGTGTTGCGTCGTATCATCGACGAAGACGTGTGAGCGTCCCTCGCTCACGCGTCGGGTTACCGACTCTTGCCCAAATTGACAAGAATCCACGAGAGCACCCGCCGCAGCTTACGAACCAGCCTTTACGCGTTGGCCAGGCATCAGATTGATCATACCCATCGCGCTGCCGCCATCGTGATTCTCGGCGCGGACATCCAAGGTCAATCGGATTCCGTCTTTTGTCAGTTCGTACTGGCGAGTGAGAACGGGACGATCTTGCTTTCCTGTGAGTTTCCAACCAGCGGCATCAACCAGTGAATGAAAGTCATCAACCCAAGCGCGTGCCCTCAACCCAGACTTGAACGACATCATCGAGCCCGCGCGGTCGGATCGGACCGTCAGCATCCGCTGCGTATTTGTCGGCAGCTTAATGTCGGGGAATTGAGGAACTGGTAAATCTGTAACAGAGGTCTTCGCAAAGGAAAACGATAGCCACGTGCTTGCTTTCCCTATTGGATAAGCGAAGGCCCACGCCGCCAAACGCCAGCCCGTCACATCGGTCTTGTCCTGACTTGCCTCTTCCGCCCCAGGGACAACAGCGACCACGGATGGCAATAGACCCTTCATTTCGTAGACACGCCACTTGCCTTCCTTGTCAGCAACGATCGGCTCGCCACTGATCCTCGATAGCACCTTTCCTTCGGATTGGTTGAACTCAAGGTTCTCTAACGGCTCGTCTTCTTGAGCTTCCAATAAAGTAACGCAAGTTGCTGCCATCCGACCGATGGCTAGGCGTTCATCGCCATTAAAGGATTGGCGCCGCAAGGTGTAGGGGAACTCGCCAAGGTCGACATCAACCGGCGCGCCGCCGATATCCCATCGCGGGTCGACTCCGGCAAGGGCGGGGATGGCTTCTTCTTCCTGCTCTGCCCACCATCCAATGATCCGCTCTCCGACGATCAGGCCAGCGATCAGTACGAATGCCATAGCGATCAAATCTGTCGTGCGGCTCGCCAGCTTTCTGCCAGCCTCTTTATAGCCTAACGGTTTGGTCGGGTCTGACTCATCGGCCTTGGGCTCAGGCTCCAAAT
This sequence comes from Planctomycetaceae bacterium, assembly GCA_002722955.1. GTDB lineage: Bacteria > Planctomycetota > Planctomycetia > Planctomycetales > Planctomycetaceae. The sequence continues at coordinate 12,778 of PBMZ01000003.1, forward strand.
CATCGCTAGGTACGGAATCAAAATCGGACTCAGACGGGGATTCGTTCATGGAACTAACGTTTGTGCGAAGTCTTCGAGCTCTTGCACCCAACCTTCCATCTGAGCCTCGTTCGAGTTCATTATTGGCATACGTTGTTGAATATGCGCCACGATCTCTGGCGGAGTGGATGGATTCTCAGCCAAATCTCGCAGGTACTCGATGTAGGCGAGGTGTGAACGATACATCCGCAAGTAGTCTCGCGTGATCTTTCCAGGCACGCCCGCAAGGCTCAGACTTCCACGAGGCCGCGGGAATCCCGCAATCTCGTAAACCATCGGATCGCCGATGTTTTCTCTGAGTGTCTCAGCATCAAATGAACAAACACGCTGCGGGTTCAAAAGTTGCCGTCTTAATTGGCGATTTTCTGGTAAATGGTAATCAGGGGCGTAACCAATCCCAAACGGCGGGTTATATGGTAGGCCAGGCCGACGTTGTCGCAGCTCGTCGTCGTTATCCAACATCGAGAGCTCTTCGGAGTCGTCACTGTTCAAGATGTCTGTCGCGGCCGACACATATCGATCGATGTGACCAGGAATCATTCCTGCTAAGTCGACAGGGTACATGAACAACACTCGTCGCTCTCGGTTGCTGGGAATCGCCATCTGCTGGAACTGCCAACGATCGTCGAGAATGCGATGTTGCCGCTCGAGGTCGATTTGTCCCGGCGGCATCTTCCCAAGAACTGGGAAATCTTTTTGGATCTGAGACATGCCAGAAACCATTCCGCGCTGCATGTCAAACAATTCCTCGCGAACCACCATCGTCTTGCCAGATTCCGGATCGGCAACGACAGGTCCGCGAACCACAAAATGCTCGTGCATCGGATCGTGGGGGATAAAGGCGTCTTCCGGATCAAGCCGCTCCATTGATGCGTAGTCCGGCCAACTTCGAGGATTCTCGTCAAAGTGGCCGTTCTTCGGCCATGTTGTCCGCCAAGCCGCTTGCCGCGACGTGCTGACATTGCGAACCTTCCACGCGCCAGTTGTCCCGACGATGATGATCAAGCCCATCACAAAAAGCATGATGGGCAAGCTCAACACAAGCTCCAACGGTGCCAATCCGGCACGTCGATGCTGTGGTCGCTGGTTGTGGTCTATGTTTCGCATAGCTTTTGGCAGTCCGAGTCCCGACTCTTGGCCCTTGTCTCTGGACTCTTGTCTCCATCAATGATTGTTCAACACTTCGAATTCTTGTTCTGAGGTGTAGTAGAATTCCGGCAAGTTAAACTCGCCTTCTCCATCAGGTGGCGTTCTTAGAATCGTTCTTACGGATTGAGCACTGGCTGGCACCAACTGCACCATCCAGTTTTGATTCAACAAGTCCCAGTGAGTTGGCCAGTTCTCGAGCCCCCAGAATTCGCGGTTGGCTTGGTCAACGTCATTGGGACCAAATGGTTGAGCTGGCGCGGGTGGAGCTTGCGCTGGCAAATCCAGGTTGCTGGCATATCCAAAGGTGCCGCCCAGTGGAATGCTGCCGCCACCGGAACCACCACTGCCTTGCCCGCGGAAGTGTTGCCTCATCCGCGCTTGTGGGATGAACAGCGACACTTGTGAAAACGCGAGGGCGTCTTGGTTCTCTCTTAGCGGATTTTGGAACATGCCGGGACCAAATTCCCGTTGGTGTTTGCGATAAACGGCCACAACGAAGTGAAAGTTGTTTTCCAGATGATCATTCAGTTGGACTTCTTGCCTTAACTGATCCATCAAGACTGGGTGGTGCGAGTAATTCCGGCGAGTCATCTCAAGCTGACGCTCGATGCGTCGCAATTCTGCTTCGAGGTCTCTTCCATCTTCCATTCGCCGAATGATCATGGGCAAGTTCGTGCGCGGGTACTCAACATTCAGCAACTGTTCCAATTGCCCGCACGTGGCGATGCGCCACAGATGGAAGTACGTCGACATCTTGCCTTGCACACGGAAGAAACTGAGCCGATCGAAGTTCCAGAGATTCAGATAATGCCGCGCCATCTGACGGCGTTGTGCCACCGCCGTCTCGAAGTACTCATCACCATACGGGACATTTAAGTAGTCGGATTCTTCCGGGTCCGGGTCGACAACAGGCAGCGTTCGCAACAACGGGTAGTATTCCGCCTCGGTACCCAACGGGACGACACGCGTCTGCCACATGACGCCCGCTTGCTCATTTCGAGGGCGATCAAGTCGCGTCGGCGATCCGTTGAAGCCTTGCCGTCGGCCAAGTCCATGCTGCCGAGCCACCTCGTCAACAACGTCTTGAGCAATCTCGGGGACTGTGCGCAGGGCCTCGCGTTGGAAGTTGGGAATCAACTTGGCTTCGAGGATATGCTCGAAGACGTCCAGACTGATCTCTGCCGAAGCGAAACTCATTTCGGCCCACGATTCGACCAATTCTCTCTCTTGCGGGACTTTGCGAATGATGGCTTGGCCAAGGCCTCGGAACTTCAAGAATGGCGATGCCACCAACGTGTTGCCGGCCTCTTCCCAAGCGTCGAAAATTTGCGGTGTGATTTGCTCGGCGTTTCGCTGATCTGCCTCGCGTAAGAAGGCGGTCATCGCGAAGACATCCGCCAGCAAATGATTGGAAAAGGCGATCCCGTTCATGCCGCGAGCAAGCACAACGCCACCAGAATACGCGGCTGCGTCCGCGGCGTTTTGCATCTTCAGCTTATCGTCGACGTGCGTGGCGAAGTTGATGTTCATGACCATCAACATGGTGAACATCAACACCGCGAACACAGACGCAATGCTGATCGTGCCTTCCTCGTTGTGATGCACACGTCGAGGCAATTCACGCAGCGACTGGAACCAGCGTTGCCAAATTTCAATCGTTTTGGACATAGGACATGATCGGCTTGAAGCCTTCGCTCGTCATTTGAGCCGAGGCGGTAATCATCACGGTATAAACACTCTCCCCATTGGGAGCACTCAGTTGATTAATTCGGCTGGCCGTACGATCCGAATAGTTGTCTCTCACCAGATACTTGGCCAAAAATCGACCGGGGCCAGGCAAGAGCGCGAAGTGATGGACAACGGTCACGGTCATGGGATCTTGCCAGCCGACTTCGTGAGGATTCCAATTCCGCACAACGCGACCTTGATCGTCGACGACCACTTGTCCGTTTTCCATGCGAACGGGAACGCGTGGATTGTAGGTCGGGCCCTGAAGCGTATCCTTGTCTTCAAATTCGACAATCACGGACGTGTTACGAATTGCGTAAGCGATTTTGCTCTGAATTCGACGCGGCACCTTCGTGCTTTCGCGAGCTTCCGGAACCATGTCGAGGTACGCAGTCATGGCAGCGTCTTGCAATTGAGCGGCTGAACCTTGAACTTGAAAACCGTAATCATGACTGGGACAGGCTGGAGCCAGTGCCATCGCTGTCGAGTTCAAAATTCGCTGATACTTTTCGACATATTCGGTGCTCACGCGAGGCTGCATCGTCGCCCTTGGTCCGGTCAACGGAGCCCCATTGTTGAGCATAATGGGATTGTTCTCGGTGATCGGCAGCGGCAAGACATTCTCGAGCATTTGCATGTCGCCGGCTCTTGGATTGCTGGGAATCCAAACCGCTGCGGCTCGAACCCCCGCGAATGTGCTGTAGTTGACCGCGATGATTCCGTGCATCAACTCGCTGACTTGGATGATGAACATCACGATCATGATGAACAATGGGAGCGTCAACACGGTGGCCAGGCTTTGTACGGCCCCGGTCTCGCAGCCGTGGATTTGTCGCAATCGAGCGAAACTGAAGCGACACTTGCTTACACGGATCACGATCAATAACGCTACAAAAGCGGTGATCAATGCGATCGCGGATGGCACCAAATCTTGTAGAATTGTGCGGCTCACTGCAGCCTCGATAAAAACGGAATGCTCCACAAACCGAACGGACGAGCATAACGCCGGAAACCAGCCAGACGCTAAAACCACTGGGAAAGCGACTTCCAACCGACCACGACCACGGCGATAAACCCGGCGGGAGCCAGAAAAAGCCCAGTTTTCAGTGGAGCTCGCTCATCCTTAGTTAATGGTATCCAACTCTTGGCCCGCAAGACGAGAAAAAGGTGCCGAAAGACACCAGAAATGATTTTTAGAACTCCGATTTGCCAGATCAAGAGGCTCGCCGCCAACACGGCTCCCAAAACAAAAGTCCATAACATGGCTTCGATTCCCGACCGAACGCCGAGAAACGCTCCCATCATGGCGATCAATTTGACGTCTCCGCCGCCGATCAGATTCATCGAGAACGTCAAAAGGATGATGAATCCACAGACGAAGAACCCCAAAAAACTCTCTTGAAGGCCAATCCAGCCTGAACCTAATTCGCCCAAGCCAAAGGCATTCATAACGAATCCGGCGATGATGCCGGGTTATGTTGTCCAATTATATATCTTTTGTTTTGAGACATCCGTGGCGACACAAACTGCCATGAATGCCAAGAGTGAAAGCAACGCAATCACAGCCGCCTACGCACCCGACGCCGCGGCATCACTGCCTTCTTGTAAGTCGTCGAGGCCTTGATTGAAGTAATCCTTGATCCGCGGCCAACCGTACTTGATCAAGAAGATCAACACCGGCAGCGCGATGGCTCCGATGATCAAGATCGTCTCTAAACTGACCGCACCGCGTTCGTCCCCATGGACTCTTTTCAGCAGGTTGGTCATGGTTGCTTTGTCTTTCATTGCAATCTCTTCCCGTCTTGCAAGGCCGTGGTTACATGAACGGCCAAGCCACCATTGTACACATCATTTCATAAGCGCGCGTCATCAACGTTTTGCCGGTTGGGATGGCGAATGCCAACAGCGGAAACAAAACTGCCAACACAAGCACGTAATCCACCGAAGAAGCACCTCGACGAGTGGAATGCTGTGAGTTCACGTTAATTCGGCGACGTTGCATAACTGTTTCAGTTTACTCAACAAATATTTCAACGGGAAGTGCGTCAGGTTTTGTTGAAGCGACATTTTGTCCCGCCGCTGGAATCTATTCTATCGACACGATTTCAGAGAAACTAGACTTTTTGGCCTTCGAGCGGGCCGTCGGCATCTGAAGCTGCGATTTCAATTGGAATAATGAATCGTGTACGATATTTGTTATCCCCGTTGACTGTGGATCACTCGACATCTACGAAATCTTTCGATCAGATTGAAAACTCCATGAGTACTTCAACTAGAGGCTGTTCCTCGTTTCAAAAAATGCCGCGGCGGCAAGCGATTCAAGCTGGCGTCTGCGGAGCCCTGGGCCTCACTTTGGCCGACGCCTTGCAACTTTCTGCTGCTGACAAGAAAGCGTTCAGTCAAGCGGACGGGGAACGCAAACAAGCCAAGGCTCATAGTGTCATCCAGTTGCACTTGCCCGGTGGTTTTCAACAGCAAGAGTCGTTTGATCCCAAGCCTGAAGCTCCGATCGCGATTCGTGGCGAGTTTGGTGTGATCCATACGCCTCAAGGCGATGTCATCAGTGACAACTTTCCTGAAACCGCTAAGGTGCTCGATAAGGCGACTCTCCTTCGTAGTGTCGTTGGCAAAGTTCCCGATCACGGGCTGGCAACTTACCATTTGTCTACCGGTTATCCCAAAACGGCCGTCATCGATTATCCACAGATGGGAGCCGTGGTTTCTCACGAGCTGGGAAGCCAACCGATTCCGAATCGTGGCGAAGGCAACATGCCGCCCTATGTCGCGATCCCCGCGAAGCACGGTTTTTCTGGTGGCACTGGATTCCTTGGCAGCAAATACGGTGCTTTTGAAATAGGCTCGGATCCCGGTGGCCGCAGCTATCAAGTCCGAGACTTCTCAATTCCGCCGAATGTGTCTCGCGAGCAATTCGATCGCCGGCTGGCTGCGCGAGCGATCGTCGAGCGTCGATTGCAGGGACTCAAAACCGACGAGAACAAGCTGGACACGACAAGCGACTTTTACAAGCAAGCGGAATCGTTGCTCACATCCGAACGCGCCCAAGCCGCCTTTCGATTGGATGGCGAAACCGAGGAAACCTATAAGCTCTACGGCCGCGACGTCGTCGGGCTCCGCGGACCGGACAATCGATTTCATCCCAAGGGGTTGGCTCAACGACTGATCGTCGCGCGGCGATTGGTCGAAGCTGGCGTGCGGTTTGTCACGGTGACTTACGGTTCATGGGACTGTCACACGGGTGTGAAGAAGACGACATTAGATTTGATGCCAGCACTCGACCATGGCATCAAGGGACTGATCACCGATTTGGATCGGCGAGGCCTCTTGGACACAACCATCTTTTGGATTACGTCCGAATTCGGCCGAACACCAAAGATCAACTCCGACGCTGGTCGCGATCACCACGCACGCTGCTACAGCAATTTGATTGCCGGCGGCGGATTCACTCGAGGGCAAGTCTACGGCTCCAGCGGTCCTACCGGCGCCGAAGCCGAACGCGATGCCCTGCCGCTCGAGAACTTGATGTTCACGATTTATCACCAATTGGGGATCGACGCCAACAAAGAGTTGCTCGCCTTCGGCACGCGCCCGATCGAAATCATCAAGGGTGGCAAGTTGGCGGCTGCGTTATTGGGTTAGATTCTTGAGGTCAAGAAAATGCCACTTCCATATAAGCACGACGCGCAAGCGAGCGAGTCACGTTCTCAAGCCCACTCGCTTGCGCGTCGTGCTTGTATTTTTGCGATGCGTGCCGCATTAAGCTTCCTCGTCTTAATCATCGCTACTAGTGCCAGTGCTGGTCCGATGACTCGCAATTTGGAAACGGTCTATCCGCGGATGGGGCAGCGTGGAACAACGGTTGAGGTGCGTCTGCAAGGCGTCTCGCTCGATGATCCTCAACAGATCATCTTTTATGAGCCTGGCATCAAGGCGATCGACATCAAGTTGGCGCCGCCACCGCCTCGGCGAGGACTCATCCATGGGGCTTGGATTGATTCGGAGGTACGTTGCCGATTCGTGATCTCGCCCGATTGCCCTCCCGGTGAGCACGTATTTCGGCTACGGACGGCGACTGAGCTAACAAATCTCGGCACGTTCCACGTCTCACCTTTTCAAGTGCTTGACGAGGCCGAGACGAAACAGCACTCGAACGACAGCCGCGCGGATGCCAAACCCGTCGACTTTAATGTTTCCGTCCGTGGTGTACTGGAGTCTTGGCCGAAAGGCGACCGCGACACTTACCGCGTTCAAGGAAAGGCCGGGCAGCGACTTTCCGTCGAAGTCGATTCCACGCGGATTTCGAACAATCACTACGGCGATTCGGAATACGACGTCGCGGCGCGAATTATGGATTCGGATGGGAGAGTGATCGGTCAGGATGACGACAACTCGATCCATATCCAAGACCCGCTGTTGTCGGTCAAGTTGCCTGCGGACGGCGATTATTTCATCGAAGTTCGCCGTTCAGTTTTTACTGCTCGCAAGACCGACTACTGCGTTCACATTGGTGGCTTCAAGCGTCCGCGAGCCGTGTTTCCGCCGGGAGGTCAAGCCGGGACGAAGCAACGTTTCAAGTTCATCGGTGACCCGCTGGGTGATTATTCCGCCGATGTTCAATTGCCATCAACTTCTATAAGCCGTCATGTCAATCACTTTGGGGGCGGGCCGTCATCGTTGCGAATCCGCACTAGTCCGTATCCGAATGTTGTCGAAGACAAGACGGCGGATGTGACGCCAGTAGCACAGATTCCAGTCGCTCTGAATGGTGTCATCGACAGCCCAAGTGATTTCGATGCTTACAGGCTCACCGTGAAAAAGGGCGAGCCGCTACGAGTTCGAGTGCTCTCGGCAGCAATGGGTTCTCCAATCGACGTCGCCTTACGAATTCGACCAGTCAACGAAGACGGCTCGATGGGTGAACCTGAAATCAACAAAGACGACACGCCTGTCACCGCCCAGGGAATATTCGGCACGGGGTTTCGCGGTGGCGGCGGATTGCTGGAAGCGATTGACCCCTCGGTCGTTTGGTCACCGAAGGTCGACGGTGAATACGTCTTGGACGTTATCGATACCAGCGGCTTAGGTGGTCCGACCGCCGTTTACCGAGTCGAAATTGAACCGCTCCGAACAGCCGTGCAGACGTATCTTCGCAGTCGAACAAACGATTGGACGGAATCGATGCGAGTTTCCGGAATCGTCGTACCGCAAGGAAATCGCTGGACGATCAACCTAAGCCTTGAAAAAGGTCAGGCCAATTGGCCGAAGACCGATTTCGACTTGATCGCTCATGGCTTGCCCAAAGGCGTGCGACTTGTCACGCCGCGCGTTCCCAAGGGGACAACATATTGGCCGATTCAATTCGAAGCAGATGCGAATGCAAAGCCAGCGGCTTCCACCATTCGGCTCGAGGCGAAACCTGTTGGCTCTGATGAAACGGTGGAAACATTTTCGCAACAATGCGTGCCGTTCATTAATCACTCGGGCGGCGACGCATGGCGCACGGTAAGGACAGATCGCTATGTTGCCGCTGTCACAAAGTCGGCTCCGTTCACGATCGAAGTTGCGGAGCCTCAAATTCCGCTGGTTCGTGGCGGCGAACTGAGAGTTCCCGTGCAGATCAAACGGCACAACGGATATAAGGGACCTGTCGAGTTGGTTGTTGGCTTTGCCCCACGATCCGTGAACACTCCACCGCCATTGATCATTCCCCCCGACGAAAGCACTGGCGTGTTGCAGTTGGCGGCTCGCTCGAACGCACCGCTCGAAACATCACCATTCGTCGTGCTTGGCAATAACGTTCGAGACGATGCGATGCCCAATTATCTTGGCCCGGGACATGTGCGTGTTTCATCGAAGATTCTCAATCTAAGAATCGCGGAGCCGTTTGTTGAGTTTGCTTCGCAACCCGCCAGCATCCGTCGTGGCGAGCGAAAAGCCTTTGTCTGGAATGTTAAACAGAACGTCCCGTTCGAAGGCAGCGCAACCGTCAAGCTGCTGGGATTGCCAAAGGGCGTGCGTGCTGTTGCTCCGCATATCGAGTTCTCTAAAGAATCCAAGACAGTTGCCTTCGAGTTAGAAGCAACGGACCTCGCGTTACTTGGGCAAGTCACGGGCTTGATCTGCGAAGTCAGTATCCCCATCAACAATCAAACGGTGATTCAGCGAACGGGCAACGGAAAGCTGCGGATCGATCCGTCGGTTGCAGCGAAAGGCGGCAAATAATGAAACGGTTCCACGCAATCGGGTTGCTGCTTGTTTGCAGTTTGGCAAGCTTATCGAACGCCGCCGAAGTCAGCTTTCGCCGCGATGTGATGCCCGTGCTTTTCAAAGCGGGTTGCAACTCGGGAACTTGCCATGGTTCGGCTCGCGGCAAGGACGGCTTTCATCTGTCGCTGTTTGGCTATGATCCTCGCGGAGATTACTTCCGCATCACGCAGCAATTGATTGGTCGACGCGTCAATACGGCCGTGCCCGAGCAAAGTTTGCTTTTACGGAAAGCCATCGGTGCCGTGCCTCACACAGGCGGCAAACGATTTTCCAAGGATAGCGAATACTATCAAACGCTTTCTCGCTGGATCGCAGCCGGTGCTCCTGACGATGAAGGCGACGTGCCCGAAACGGTTGGCTTGGAACTTTCCAGCGAACGCTTCATTTTCGATCCCTCAACGAAGAAAGACGACACTCGGCAACTGAAGGTCACAGCCATCGCCAGCGATGGTTCGCGGCGAGACGTTACGAGCCTCGCGCGTTTTCATAGCAACAATGCCAGCGTGGCGGATATCACTTCAACAGGGCAGCTCGACGCGACAGGTGCCGGCGACACTAACGTGTTTGCTCGATTCAGTCGCTTTACGATTGGCGCGGAAGTGATCGTGCTTCCATCGGCCGAAGGCTTTCGCTGGCCGAACCCGCCGACTTCAAACTACATCGACAAGTTAGTCTTCGATCGGCTCGAGAAGTTACGCATCGCGCCATCAGAACTTTGCGATGACGAAACGTTTTTGCGACGCGCGACATTGGACCTTTGGGCTCGGCCGCCGACTGTCGCCGAGTATCGTCAGTTCATGTCCGACACTGGCAAAGATAAACGTCAGAGGAAGATTGATGAACTAGTCGACGACGATACGTTCGCGGATGTTTGGACTTCCTTGTGGGCCGAGCAGTTGCGGATTAAAGGCGGCAACTACGCTCCATATGGCACGCACATCAAGGCGGCGGAAGTTTACTACAAATGGATTCAAACTCAGTTCCGCAACGATCGTCCATTGAACGAATTTGTGTCCGAGATGGTTTCGGCTTCCGGCAGCAATTTGATCAACGGACCTTCGAACTTGTACACGATGTTGCAACACGTTCCGCGATTTAGGCCGAAACCGTTCGCCGGGGATTTCTCGCAAGTGTTCTTGGGAATTCAAATCCAGTGTGCGGAGTGCCACAATCATCCGTTCGATCAATGGACGATGAGCGACTATTACGGATTCGTCAGCTTCTTCACAGGTGTGCGGCGCAAACCGGGAGTCGAACCGCGTGAACGTCGAATCTACTACGACGTTACGGCGCCGCCGTCTCGACATTTGGTCGATCAACGAACGATGCCGGCTAAGGTGTTGGGAGCCGTTCAACCAGTCGAGCACTCCGGCGACCCGCGCCGCGCGTTGGCCGAGTGGCTGACGTCGTCCGACAATGAGATGTTTAGCCGCAACTTGGCAAACCGAGTCTGGGCACATTTCTTCGGCCGCGGCGTGATCGAGCCCGTCGACGACATTCGTGTCAGCAATCCGCCGACGAATCCACAATTGCTCGAAGCGCTCTCGAAACGCTTGGTTGAATCGGACTTTCAATTGCGGAGTTTAGCGCGCCACATTTGCAACTCGCGCGTCTATCAACTCAGTTCGCAACCGAACGAGTCGAACAAGTTGGACACGCGACAGTTCTCACACGCGCGGCTAAGACGACTTCGCGCCGATGTCCTGATGGACTCAGTGACCACAGTCACCGGAAGCACGCGACGGTTCCGTGGTTTTCCAGACGGCAGTCGGGCGATCGAAGTTTATCCGCGAGCCTCAGGCGACACCGGTGGGCCGAAGTTCGCCGACATTTTCTTCGAGGTCTTCGGCCGATCAGGCCGCCAAGCCGTTTGTGCTTGCGAAACAAAGTCTGAACCGACGCTGTCTCAGACGCTACATTTCGCCGTCGGCAACACCATCGATCCGCGAGTTGCAAGTGGTCGAGTCAAGAAACTGGTGGAGACCCACGACTCTCCCGAAGCCATCATCAACGAACTCTTCATTCTCGCCCTAAGCCGCCGCGCCACGAGTGAAGAAGTGGCCGCGATGAGTGAGTTGCTGAAAGATGCAAAGGACGACAAAGTGACGATCTACCGCGACATCTTTTGGGGACTGTTGAACTCGACGGAGTTTGCGTTCAACCACTAAACCACATTCATGATCGTGTAGGGCGCATGTGCGAGTATGGCCAGGACGCTTTCCTGGCTCCGCTTCCCAAGATTCGCCGGGATCAATGTCACACGATCTGTGGTCTTGAAGATTTCGTTGCTTATGGGGCGCGTTCCGCGGTCATGATAGTCACCATCTCTATCCGACATTTGTCAGTGGTGAACTGAATGTGGACACAATGGTCGTCCCCGTCGTATCGAACCCATGGCGGCAGAGGACCAAGCGGGCCGCTTGCACTGCGGTCGCCGTGTGAGTGACGAGATGGAGTGCCGTGCGCTAACCCCACAGTGTCAAACGACATTTCCCAATCTAATTCCTTTGGAAGTTGGCCGCGGTAATAGTCTTGTTGCCTTTTCGACGGCCCGTAGAGGAAAACCGTCGAAACACGTCCAGAATCAAACGAAATGTCGATACCGGTTTGGGGAAGTGCCCACGACAAGCCAATGTCTGGATCTGGATCGTCGTCAATTTCGGGACACTCAGTGATACCAAGCGCAACCAACAGAGCGGGCAAGTCGTTTGGCGTTGCGCGGAGAAGAGTCTGTATCACGAGCGTATTGCCTCTAACGGTCCTGTGCGCACTGGTCGTCAAATGTGGGTTGATACCCAGCGCGTAGAAGTTCGGTCAGATCATTGTATTAAATCACCGCCACTCCTTGTTCCAACGAAGATGTTGTCCAAGAGAAAACCAAACCGAGACCAGTGTGGATCGAAGAAGGATGAGCTTGCTGCGCGCTTCAGCGTCTTCAATCGAATGTTATCCACGGATTCATTTCCCGCGGTGTCAACCAATTGACGTCGTATTGCTCTTTGAGGATACGCTTTTTGACGGCCCAGTATTGGTGGCAGAAGCCGATGCCTCGCGGACGGTCAGACAGTTCTAAGTCGGCAGCCGCAGCGAGAATTTCAGCGAACGTCGGATCATCTTCAATAGGATCGTGAAATAGCTGGGAATCACTTTGCGACTCCATGGCATCAACGATTTTTGCGTGCAAGTCGGGTTCAGCACCTTCGAGAATCTGTTTGCACGCGTTCACCGGAAGGCCAGTAGCGCGCCGCAACTGCATAACGGAGTCGGGGTGAGCCATTCGGAACCACTTGGTGAACACAGGATTTTTGGAACAACGGTTAAAACATCCATCGCCGCCGTGAACGAAGGGGACGCTAAACAACAAGCGATTCTACCAACCGGACGCTCGAGGAATAAGAGCGAAGGCGATCCGCGCAGTAGAATGAGTGCGCTCAAGGATTTTGGCAGCTATTTTTAGTAACCCGACGTGTGAGCGTCCCTCGCTCGCGCGTCGGGTTACTATCTTCTGCCCAGATTGCCAAGAATCCAGGAGCGCACCCCAGTAGAATCGGGTGATCGAACTCTGCCGCACCGAGATCGTGGCCTCGCCCGCAACGTTGCCGCTTGCCTGTCTGAATTGCGGCGGCGTGATGATCTGAGTCGAGGTCCACATTCCTGGCCTGCCAGCCATCGAAATTCGCCCTCCACCTGAGCACAAACGCTCAACAGAGATGGCCTGAAACAATGCCGCCAACTCGCCTGAACACACCTTTTTTAGAACATGGGCTTGCCCGTCTTAGTCAACCTGCGCGCCCACACCAAGAATTCCACGCCGAACGCGAGTCGAACAGAACGATCAGCCCATTCCAACAGGGCCAATCCCATCGCCAGCGGCAATCGCCCACACCAAAAGTCGTTCGTCATTGCCAACAGCAAGCTCGAAAAACTCCACCCTCAAACCAACAACGCCAAGCAATCCCCTAGGCCACAGCTCCGTTGAACAGGGATTTGAAGCAGGGCTGATAACCCAAAAGAACACTCCGTGCAAATTCCAGCCTGCTTCAAATCCTAAATTGTTGTGCGGGCTTTTCACTTGCTGATCAAGAACGGACATCTGCGCACGCCGAAAAGAATCAGGAACACAAAGGCAAACACAGGTAGACCAAACAACGCAACATCGAACAGAAACCACAGCACAGAGACGTATGGGAAAGCGACATCGGAATGTGTGATGTAAAAGTACTTTGGATACCCAAGGTAAAAGTCGTTCGGATAAGTTCCCCAGTTTGGTCGTAGTGCCAGCAATAAAGTGATCAGGCCACCTAGTCGGAGCAACAATCCCTCAATCATGCGGTACAGCCGTCTTCGCTTGATCATACGAATTGCACTCAAGTAAGGATGGTGAGGGACACTGTTCCGCCAACGGTGACTCCGCTTTACGGCCGTGCCTTGTTGGACGAGTCACAGACGCCCATAGGTAACGAGGACATTGTGTCCCGTCACCGACGCAATCAACGCAGGAATGTCGATGTTCCACGAATCGCTGTTCAATGGCGGCCAATTCCAGAATTGAAACGCAAGATTGACGAAGCCGAAATGCGGCGCAGTTTTCCAATTGGGAGCGGCATTTGAAGTGTTGCATGATGGACACACAACATCGAGATCATTGCCGCCGTCGAGAAACGAACCGATAGCCTTCGAGAAAGGATCTGCAACCGCATCGTGATCGAGTTGAAAATGAGCCGAACAAGCCGGACAGGTGAAACCATCAAAGCACGTGAAGCCAAATTGATTCACCCAGCGACCATCACACACCTCGACGCCGTTGGTCAGGAGTGACCAGAATGGTCCTTCATTCTCCGACCGCTTGTAGACCGATTCAATTCTTGGACCGGGCCGATGGCCACCATCTCCGCCAAGTACGGTTTCAGAGTCGATTTCGGATTGAATGATGCCGTCGGTTACGAGACGTGAAATCACAGCGTCGGCCAGCGATTGCGATTCGTTAGCATGAACGTCGCGAACAGCTACGGCTTCGTACCAATCGCTCATTCGAGTCGCCCAACGGGGTTCTTCTGTATGACATTAGTGTCGCGAAAACGGATCCACGACATCGGCCTTAAGTATAATCGAGTCGGTCATGCGGTCCAAGAGCGCGAAATTGCCGTGCTGAAACTAAGAGAAGCTCGTTCTTCGCTAACACGGACAGAAACTTGGTGAATTGGAATTGAGTGTCGGCGATTGGTGGTGTTAACCCCTTTTTGAGCGAGATAATGCGAGTGACATGTGGCACGTTTGTTGATGCAAGCTAACCTGCGGGCTCGAATACGCGTCCCTAGCCGCGTATTATCCAGTGAAGAACCTAAGAAAATATGGAGTGACCATGCGACTTTTTCAAGGCACCGAATTCGACCGCCCGCCACGTTGTGAGCGATGTGAGGAGTTGGAGGAAGATTGCGTCTGCCCTCCGGAGCCGCCGCCGCGAATTCCTCCGGAGAAACAAACGGCGCGAATCGCGATCGAGAAGCGAAAGAAGGGCAAGGTCGTCACCGTCGTCCGCGATCTGCCAGCCGAAGGCAACGACTTGCCAGCGCTGCTAACAGAACTCAAAAACGCTTGCGGAGCTGGCGGAACGATGAAAGACGAGGCCCTCGAAATCCAAGGCCGCCAGCTGGATCGAGTCCGCGAGACGCTGGCCGAGATTGGCTATCGGGTAAAGGGCTAATCGCCAACGCTTGCCATGGTCGTTCGGTTTTGGCGCAGTTGGCGTTATGAGTGAACATCAGGTCTTCATTAGCTATTCGAACCACGACGAGCAAACCGCAAAGCGCGTGTTCCAAGCGCTGACATCGGCGAACTTGAATGTATGGATGGCACCTGATTCTTTGAAACCGGGAATGGGGTTTCCTGGACAAATCGCCGCTGCGATCAAACAAACCCGTATCTTCTTGCTTGTGTTCTCTTCGCATGCCAACGGTTCCAAGCACGTCAATCATGAGGTTACGCTGGCAGACAACTCGGCAACGGACCGAGGCTTCATTCTTCATGGTCGCGAAGAGTACTTTCCGTGTGCCGAACTTCATCATCATACAGCCAGCCAACTGCTGGGTTTGTTCGAAGAACTCGAGCCCGCCCGTGCTAACGGCAGTGGCTACGAGGTATTCGGAGACTTGCAGCAAAGGTTGTCGGCACTGCTAGCGCAATTTCCTCGAGTTGACCGAAATACAGCCAGAGACTTGGCGTACGCACTTTACGAAGAATCCCATCCGTTCGTTTCAGCGCAGTTGCCCTGACCACGTCTAAGGTGCAACGGCACCGATGAACGGCTGGGTGCGGTGATTTCGTCCTTGGTTGTTCAAGCGTTGTTTTGGCTTTAAGAATTTGGCGTCGCCGAGGTTAGTCGCGTGGAATTCCATGCTCTTGATTCGTTGAGTATCTGGAAACATGACCAATGGAAGCTCGTTGGCATTCTCGCCAGGATCGGCTCGAGTTGAAAAGTTTTGCTCGATCCCTGATCCGTTGTTGCTCAAGATCCTTCGAAAGTCTTCCACCTTGAAATCTTTTTCGACAACGCCTTCAGGACCGCGCACGTCGACGAAGAGGCATTTGGCAATCACAAAATCGGTGCTTGCGGGAGCGGGCATGTCTGTGAAGACGATCCCCTTGTCCGAATCGTGAATCGTGATGTTGGCGAGGACCACAGCACGCCACTCACGACTTGCTCCGGAGAGTGAAATTCCTGTTCCCACCTTGGAAATGGCCACTTCGCGAATGTCCGCGTACGAGACATCCGTTTCGAAGGCAATCGCTGTCGCCATGGGGCCGGCGAAGCGAGACTTCGTACATCGAAATCGACTCGCACTAACATCGCCGTTCACAACTCGTAAGCCGACGCTTCCGGCGGCGCCTTGAATATCGAGTTGCTCGAATTTCAACTCGTCGTCCAACGAGCCAGCGGCCCCATTAAGTAAGATTCCCGATTTCTTGAAACCAACGATTGCGGATTCACTGAGTTTCAGCGAGGTCAGATAATCTTGCAAGTCGATCGCCGTATCGCCCCCATTGGCGTCGATCTCGAAACCCTTCATTTCGAAGAACTCGACACTGCTTTTGAGCGAGATCACCGGCGCACCGCCCGACGGCTTCAAGATCGCCTTGGCATCGCCCGTGGCGAAGATTTGGATTCCGGAGGGATAGGAGAAGTCCGAGTTATCAATTTGGATGCGTTCGTTATATGTCGCGCCGCCAGCTACTTCGATTCGCACTGTGGCCTTGCGAGTAACACGATCGTATTGCGACTTATTCTCTCTGATGTATTTCAGTGCTGCAGCGATCGAATCTAAATCGGCTTCAGGACCGCCAACTTTGATGATCTTGCCAAGCGTTCCGCGCTTTGGTGTCCCCCCCGGCGTAGCAGGATTTGTCTCGCCATTGCCCGTGCCGTTCTCGCTCGTTCCTCCACCAGTCCCGGCTTGAGTTGGCGGTGTCTCTCCTTCATCGTCGCCGCCACCAATTGTTGCCCAAACGCCGACCCCAATTCCGCCAATCACCACGATCGCCGCGACGGCGATGATGATTGGTTTCATCGGTAGCGACTGCTTCTTCTTGCGTGAATACGCTCCGGAAGTTGCCTCGGGTGTCGACAATTGATCGCTCGACGGATCAAAGGCCGGTTGTGGCTCAAAGGCTGCAGACGAACCGCTTGGCGCGGAATCAAAGCTAGGAAAAGACGGTGGGTCACTTTCTTCTGCTGGTGGAATAAACGGTGGATCGGGGATCTCAGGAGCAGGAACGGCCACTGCCGGTGCGGCGGGCTCGGTTTCTAATGGTTCCATTGCTGGCACAGCATCAGCGACTTGTGGAATCGTTTCGGCAACCGGTGCTGCTACTGGAACGGCTTCAAGCGGTTCAGCCACTGGAGCAACCGGAGCAGCAACGGGGACTTCGGGAACTTCTTCAGCGACAACCGCTGTTGCTGCTGGAGGTGCCAGTGAAGTGTCGCCAGCTAACGGCGCAGTCGCCGCCGGCTCGACCGGAGATGTTCGAATGACCGTCGATGGATCAGGGTTTACTTCTCTTCCCGCAACAGCGACAGCGGGTGTTGCAGGCGCAGCCACTGGAGCTTCCGGCGGTGCCGGTTGAGCAACAGGCGTCTCGGCCGCAGTCTTGTCAGTAGCCGAATCGTGAGTGCCGCCTGTATCCAACTTGTTCAAGAATTGAGTGAATCCCGCATCCTCAGCAGCGGGTGCCACGGGTGCAGCAACCGGGATGGCTGTGGGTACTTCCGGAACATCACCGGCGGTCGAGCTTGCTCCTAAGAGCGCGGGATGCATTTCTCGCCACTCGTCATCACCATTGTTGATGAGCCACTCCAACAACGCTTCGGCGACTTCCGCAGCCGTTTGGTAACGGTCGTCGGGGTTCTTGGCCATCATCTTGCGAATGACGTGATGCAGTTCCTCGGGCAAATCCGGGCGTTCGTTGGTGATGGGATCGGGCTCTTTGTTTTGATGCCACATCAAACGCTGAGCCAACGTCCCCTCGGTGAACGGCGGGTGCCCCGTCAGGCTGAAGTAGATCGAACAGCCAAGGCTATAAATGTCCGCTCGAATATCAACACGATGGCTGTCCAAGGCTTGTTCGGGGGCAAGATAATCGGCCGTCCCCAACACTTTTTCATCGTGAGCAACTGTTAGCGGATTCTCTTCATTTTCGTCGAAGAAGCGGGCCAAACCCAAATCCAGAATCTTGACCACACCCGTGCTATCGACCAGTAAGTTCGCTGGTTTGATGTCGCGGTGAACAAGACCATGCTCGTGAGCATGATGCAGTCCGAGTCCCGCTTGGCGAAAGTACTCGGCCGCTTGGCAAAAGCCCATGATGCCATCGTCGCGCACCATTTCTTGGATGCTGGCACCAGAAACGTGCTCCATCACCAGGAAGTGGATTTCGTTGTCTTTATCGTTCTCGCGATCGACGTCGTAAGCTCGCACAATGTTGGGGTGATCCAACGAGGCAACCGCCTGAGCTTCACGATGAAAGCGGGCCAAGTACGACGAATCATGAACTCGCTTGGCCGGCAAAACCTTGATCGCACACCGCCGCCGCATCAAGACGTGCTCGGCGAGGAAAACAGAACTCATGCCGCCCTTGCCCAGCAAGCTCATCAAGCGATACTTGCCAAGAAAGAAGCCTTTGTGCTTTCCTTGAAGCAGTTTTTCAGATTGCCATTGAGTCAAATGTTCGCGCTCGACCAACGCCTCAGCGATGGCTCGCGAACTGGTTAGGTCAACGCCGTCAGCCTTCAGCTCTTTCAGCAGCTTCTTGAGTTGATCGTAGGGGATCAACACACTCTGCTTAACGACGTTAACAAATGACTCAGGGGTGAGTTTAATGGCCATTTCCGTCTTCGACCAAATGGACGCCGGGAAAGGAAACTTCAACCAACTGGTTGTTCAACGGGTTCGTTGTTCAACCGACTGATTGTCGACTCATAGACAGGATTTGGCACGAGAGTTTACAATCTCAAAGCCCCATAACAACATGCGGAGCGAGCGCAATGTCCCTAAACTCTCGTTACATCATACTTTAGCAGCGCAAACTTGGCCTTTCCAGCCATTACTGCGATCAGTGGCTTTGGGGAAACGTCACTCCACGATTTGTTCAGAATCTGCGATTTGTAACGAATGTGCAAGACATCGACTGGTAAGCGACTTCATAACTGCAATGCCACAAGAACGAATTCAAGGACGCGCAATCATCGCCAGCCTTATGCTGTTCGCAGGCATCGGGGCGATCGCCCTATCCATTGCTGAGAAAACGACATACGGCTTGCCATTCGAGATGCTCAGATCGTGGTATTCGAACCACAGTCTGTGGTTTACGTCGGCAATCATCGCGATTCTCAGCGGTGCGGCTCTGTTGCGAGCCAGCAAGCCGGAAGCATGGCAACCAACGCTTCCTGGTATGCGATTTCGGTCGGTGGTCATCTACACTCGCCAAGATTGCCCACTTTGTGATATCGCTGGCGAGATTCTTGCCAACTACACCCGCTATTTGCCCCCTCCCGAATTCGTCGACATCGATGAAAGTGCCGAGTTACAAGAAAAGTTCACCGACTGTGTGCCCGTGGTCGAGATGGACGGACGCATCCGTTATCGCGGACAAGTCAACGAGATCATGCTGCGGCGATTGATTGAGGGCACGAAGCCTTTGGCAGAAACGAGTGCGGTAACTACCAAGACGCCCAAAATTGATTCAAGCTGAACGGCCGAAATCTGCTAGAAGTTTTTGCGTAACGAGCTTTTGATCGCTAATCTATTGTTATTAGAGATGACGAAGTTCTGTTCCGTCAGCAGTTCCTTATGCCGAGGTTTCCGTGATTGCTCGCTCTTGGCAATTCGCGCACACCAAGCTCGTTGCCCCCGCATTGGCGAAGTGGTATGCGCTCGCGTTGCATGAGCGAAACTGGTACGGAGCCTTGGCCTTGTCCAGTTGTTTGCATGTGGCCTTCGTCTGCGTCTTGGGTGTGCTGCTGATCGAACATCTCGACCACGACCTTGGCGATGCACTTTTGGATTCGTCTTGGACTGAAGAGCTGCAAGAAGACGTCGACCCAATCGAATTGCTTCCTGAGCTTAAGAAGGACCCCGATCAACAATTCGACGCTGGTGGCGCGCGCCACGGCGTTCAATCGGCGATTGTCAAAGCCAAGGCCGCGACTCAAGTGCCGGCTCCGAAAAGTAAACCATCGCTGGCAGCAGCCGTTCAATCGATGACGCTAGACGATGCTTACCTAGCTGACGAAGTCGCGATCGCTCACGGAAACTTGACCGACAACGGCGACGGTGATGGCCAAGGTGACGGTCTCGGAGACGGCGAAGGCAGTGACTTCTTCGGAATTCACTTGCCCGGAAAAAGTTATATCTACGTCGTTGATTGTTCGAACAGCATGAACCACCCTCACCCGAGCGGTGCGGGTACTCGATTCAAGCGGGTTAAGTTAGAGCTGGTTCGGTCCATTCGGAACATGGAACCGGAAATGAAGTTCTACATCATCTTTTTTAACCAACTGTCGATCCCCATGCCTTCTCGGGCCATGGCCACCGCGATCCCGGAAAAGCAACTCTACTTCTTAAACTGGAGCCAACGTGTCAAAGCCCTCGGTGATACAGACCCGCGCGAGGCACTGCGGCTAGCTATCAAAATGCGGCCCGACGTGATTTATTTCCTCACCGATGGCAACGACTTCCCAATGAAGGTTGAACGCGAGTTGCTCGCATACAACGCTGGAGACACGATCATTCACACCTTCAAATTCGTCGAGCCATCGACGCCGGAGATCGAAGCGGGGATCGAAATGTTCCGGCTCAAGCAGCATCGCAAAGCAAAACGCGAGCTGAATGCGAAGGACTACAAATTGGCCAACCGCAAATTCCGCAGCGAACATATGCTCAAACGCATGGCCGAACGCTACGGGGGAAAGTTCCACTTGATCCCCTGAGAAGGCTCGTGACGAGAAGCCCGGCTTTTTCGAAAAGCCGGGCTTCTCGTCAGGCCAAAACTTCTCTGCGCGCGAATCTGGCTCCCAGAGTTTTCATGGCGGCATTGCACTTGTATCCTCAGGGGCTGCACGTCGATCCCTTCGAGCCACCAACTGTGTAAGGAGCCAGAACATGCTTCAGCGATTCACTCGCCAGACTCTGACAATTGTCCTTCTCGTCACATTAGTTGCATCACTCGCCAACGCAGAAAAGAAAGCGGCACAAAGGTTCGCCCGCTTCGAAGTCGGTGAAAAGGTTCACTACGGAATTGTCAACGGCAACCAAGTCACGGCAATCAAAGGTGACTTGTTCAGCAAGTGGAGTCGAACGGATCAAAGCTTCAAGCTGTCCGATGTCAAGCTTCTGCCACCAACACGGCCAACTCAGATCTTCGCCTTGGCCGGCAACTATAAGAGTCACATCAACGACGGCAACACCACAACAACAATTACAACAGTGACAAAGGTGGTCACCAACTCGAAGACAAATCTGACGTCGGCGGAATCAACGACGAAAAGCGAAACGACACCGGAAGGTGAAGTGCCCGCGAAGTTCAAAATCCCGCAACCATTCTTCAAGAGCCCCTCGTGCTTGGTGGCCGACGGTGGAAAAATCGTGCTGCCCAAAGATGCTGAAGTCGTCCACTACGAAGCTGAACTGGTCATCGTCATCGGGAAGAAAGCCAGCAAAGTGTCGCGCGCCGACGCGATGGACTACGTATTTGGCGTCACCTGCGGCAACGATGTCAGTGCCCGAGTCTGGCAAAAGAACGATGTCCAGTGGTGGCGAGCGAAAGGCTCGGACACCTTTGGTCCGTGCGGCCCATTCATCGCGACGGGACTTGACTACGACAACCTTGACATGGAACTGCGGCTCAACGGCAAGATCATGCAAAAGGACAACACAAAGAACATGATCACAGACGTCCGTGCCGCCGTTGCCGGAATCAGCAAGCACATCACGCTTCACCCTGGAGACCTGATCTTCACGGGAACGACTGGCAAGACATCGGAAATCAAAGCGGGCGATACAGTCGAAGTCGAGCTTGAAGGAGTGGGCGTCTTGACCAACAAGGTCGTCGACGAAAAGTAGCATGCACGCAGATCGCAACCTCTCGTTCGTTTAATGCCGGCGTCCGACGGCTTGGCGTTAAACCTGGATTATTCATCCATGAATAGTCCGGGTTAAACAATGTCCGCATCGCGCGCCTCACGGAAACTCCCCTTGAGCAATTCGCCAGAATCGATTAAAGCGTCCTGTTGCCAACCAACACTCCACACTATCCCTCTCTAAACTGCGCCTCTTCCCCACCTTTCTATTTGGCGTCTTGTCCAGCCTGAACGCGGCTGGCAGCTTCTCTATCCAGAGTAATTCCATGGATTCAAAGCGAGCGATTGTGCACGTTGCGTGTGCAATTCTTTTATTCTTTGGACTCGGTGCGTTCCAAGGAAACTTGTCCGCGCAGCCGTTGGAGTTCCCTTACAAAGGCATCGTCACACAGAACGAAGCGTATGTTCGCAGCGGTAACACACGCTCATTCTATCCAACAGACCGACTGCGACGCGGCGACCGCGTGACCGTCGTCCGTCAAGACCCCGGCGGATGGCTGATGATCGAGCCACCCACGGGAAGTTTCAGTTGGATTGCTGCTCGCTATGTTCGCCAACTTTCCCAAGCTCGCGGTGTTGTCACAGCAAACAACGTTGTTGTTCGTGTCGGCAGCAAGTTCGACGACACCCACAATGCGTTCCAACGCAGACTTTCGGTGGGCGACGAAGTCGAGATCCTCGGACGCAAATCGCTGCGAATGGATGAGCGGCTGACGGATATGTACAAAATCAAACCGCCACGAGGCGAGCATCGTTGGATTCGCGGCCAACTGGTCGTTCCCGAGCATTCGCCTGCTGGTCATGGTTTGATCGCTGAAAAATCTGCTTCGAAGCCACTAATTTCCAGTAGCAAAACGCTTGAGCGAGTTGAACAAAAGCCGGTCGAACGGTTGCAACCGGCATCTCAGCAAGGCGTCCGGCGCGTTGGCCCCGCGAACGAGGAAGTTGGTATCGACTGTGATCGTCTGGTCGAATTGGATCGACAACTTAACGCGATGCTGAGACAGCCGAAGAGTTCATGGCAATTTTCTAGGCTGAGTTCTCAATATCGAGCACTCTCGCAATCGACCGTCCACCCGGCGATCGCGAATTACGCGGACATCCGTTTGGCTTCCATTGCTCGCTACGAAAAGCTTCAGCGTGAGTATCAATCCCAGCTGAACGAAGTCCTGAAAATTACTGCTCGAGCCGAACAACGAGATCGCGAATTGTTGGAAGGGCGAACGACGAATTCCAGGTCAAACGGCCAAGCTGGCCCTCAACGCAATAACTTGAAATCCGCGACACGCCAATTCAGTGGAGCGGGTATAATTGGAGTGACTGCCGGGCGATCTTCGCGTTACCCCAAGCATGTTTTGCTGGCTCCGAACGGGCGCGTGTTGGCGTATTTGATATCGACGCATGACGTCAATTTAGATCAATACGTCGGCCGATCAATGGGCTTTTATGGTGATCGCCGTTTTGACGCCCGGCTACGTGCGGATCTGTTGAATGTCAAAGATCTGGCGCCAGTCCGATTGAAGCGATGAATTGAACGTTGACGTTGTTGCGTAACTGCTGACCATTGAGGTGAAGAGTTATGTCCACGAAACACTTGGCGATGTTCGCTCTGTTAACAGGCTGCTCGTTGCTGACATCAACAGCAGAAGCTCAAAAGACCAAAGTGGAACAAGAGCGTGCAGCTCAACAACGCGCTAAGAAGGTCAGCGAAACGCAAGTCGAGTTCGAGCTGCTGACGGGACGCTCAGGCCAAGGCCTTTACGCTCAGAAATGGGGCCGCGAGTTCCGCACACTGGGCGCACGCCTGCGCATCCGCCGATCAGTTCTTGATGACAAGCCGCAAATCAAAGAGCGAATGTTTGGAACGATCCGAAAGGTCACGGTCACGGGCGTCATGGATCGGAGCGGGAAGTTGATTTTTCCGATGCGAAGCTTTTCTCTCGGTCATGGCAAGAAGTTGGCCGAATGGATCCGCGAGTTAAGAACCTACGGCTCTCAAGGATCACCTGAAGGCAAACCCCTGTTCGGACTGAATCAAGGACAGTTTGCGAGAATCTATAACGAGCTTTCCGAGACCGTAAAAGGTAGCACCAGGGAGTTGCTTCTCGAGAAATCAATCGAGAAGATCGGTATCAGCTCAAGCTTTGGCATTAACTTCGCAGAATCAGCCAACGCTTATCTCAAGAAACGCCCCCGAACTCCACCCGTTCGACAAGAGTACAAAGAATTCAGCAAGGGACTGGCGTTGGCTTCGTTGCTGAACGAGTACGGTTTGGGATTCAAGCCAACTCGGACGCCCGAAGGCAGCCTTGAACTTCAAATTCGACCGCTTGAAGTATCGTTGGACCGCTGGCCAATCGGCTGGCCTCCTAAGACACCCAACCTAAAAACGGCCCCTAAACTCTACAAGATGGTCCCAGTGGAGCTCGACAAAGTCGCGTTACGAGACGTGTTGGACGCCGCTGCAACCGCTTCCGGAGTTCCGATCTTGGTGGACTATTACCACATCGAGAAAGAAGGCGGCGACATTTCGAAAGAAATTGTCTCTTATCCATCAAAACGCACGACTTGGAGCCTGCTGCTCAAGGGCGTCACAAATCCGATCAAGTTGACACGGCGGCTCATGATCGACGAGAACGGTCGTGCCTTCGTCTGGGTCACCACCATCCGCGCAGACCGTGCCCGCCTTTAAACTCGGCTTATTTACGAGTCTGTTGTTCGATGCCTCAAGGTGGTTAGAAGCCTGGCTTTTCGAAAAAGCCGGGCTTCTTTTGTCACACAGTCGACAATCGCCCCAAAGTGCCTGATAATCTGGTGTAACCAACTTATAAAGGCACAATTGATGCAGTCGAAACGCCAACGAATTGTCGCATGGACATGCCTAGTGATTGCCAGCCTACTCAACGTTCACTCTCCGGCTGAAGCCCAGTCTCGACGAACATCCGGTCTCATTGCCCTTTACGAATTCACCGAAGCCAGCGGCAACGTGATCAAAGACCGTTCGGGTTTTGGCAAAGCTCTCGACTTATAGATCGGTGACGTCAACGCGATTCATCGAGACAAGCAAACACTGACGATTCGTCGCTCCACATCACTTCGCTCACCGGAGCCAGCGACAAAGATCATCACGGCAATCCGACAAACCGGAGAAGTCACGATCGAGGCGTGGGTACAACCAGGCAACCTAAAACAAGATGGCCCCGCGCGAATCGTTACGCTCTCCAGAAACCCAAGCGAACGAAACCTCACCTTGGGGCAAGAAAGCGACGCGTACCACTTTCGATTGCGTTCCACTCGCACCAGCAGCAACGGGATGCCAGCGGTCGAAACCAATGCGCGCGTAGTGTCCACGAAACCAACTCACGTCGTTTACACGCGTACTTCACGTGGGCAAGCAACGATCTACGTCGATGGAAAAGTTCGAGGAACGAAAACTATTGGCGGGACTTTGAAGAATTGGAATGCGGGCTATCGGCTGGCCTTAGGTAACGAAGCCAGCGGCGACCGCCCTTGGCTAGGCACATTCTTTCGCGTGGCGATCTTCAGCCGAGCCTTAAAGCCCGAAGAAGTCGTTAACCAGTTTCGCTCTGGCCACGAAGCTCCTGCTTTGGTTGCTCAAAAACCCGAAGACACCAGCAAACAACTCTTTCGAGAAAAGGTCGCGGCAATCATCTCGAAGCATTGCTTAGAGTGCCACGATGCAACCACAAAGAAGGGCGGTCTCGACCTGTCACATCAAACCGCCGTCGCTCAAGGCGGCGAGAGTGGCAAGCCGATCGTTCCGAACAAGCCTGACGAAAGTCTGTTTTGGCAACTAATCGAAGCTGGCGACATGCCGAAGCAGCGAGATTCGCTCTCAGCAGCAGACAAGAAAGTCATTGCTGAATGGATCAAGACAGGTGCGCGATGGACCAATGACTTCATTGATCCTGCAAACTATGCTCAGGGAAGTGTCGGATCGCGGCAAGTTTGGATTCAGCGGCTGACCGTACCGGAGTACATCGAAACTGTTCGGGCTACAGTTGGAGTCGACATTGCCAAAGATGCCCGCCGCATACTTCCGGTTGATGTTCGCGCCGACGGATTCAGCAACACGGCTTACAACTTGAAAGTCGACTTGAAACATATCCAAGCGTACTCGCAGCTTGCGGCTTTAATCGTCGAGCGGATGGATGTCGTAAAGTTTGCTCGCCGCTTTTCCAACAGTCAGCGATTGACGGATCCCAACATGCGGCCATTGATCAGCAAGATGGGGCAATGGATATTGCGAGGGCCGATCGAGGACGATGAACTCAACGCCTTTCGCGGGATCTCGACAACGGTGGCAAGTGCAGGCGGTGACTTTCGTGAAGCGATCGGATTCATCATCGAGGCCATGTTGCAATCGCCTCGGTTCATTTATCGAGTCGAGAATCAGCAAGGCGGTGGCGTTCGACCTGTTGGCGACTTCGAGCTAGCGTCGCGGATGAGCTACATCATTTGGGGATCATCTCCAGACGCCGAATTGATGTCATTGGCTCAGAACGGCAGAATCTCCGACTCAAAACAAGTCGGCACGCAAGTCAATCGGATGCTACAAGATCCGCGCGCGATTCAAAGGTCTTTGAACTTCGCACACGAGTGGTTGGATTTGGGGAGGTTGTCGACATTGCAACCGAGCCGAACAAAGTTTCCCAACTGGGACAAGGAACTCGCCAACGACATGCGTGAAGAGACGCTAGCGTTCTTCCAGGAAGTCGTTTGGAATCGAAAGCAGTCCATTTCGAATGTACTCAACGCGCAACTGACCGTCGCCTCGCCACGTCTTGCCCAACATTACGGATTGAAACTTCCAAGCGGGCAAACGAAACCAGAGAAATTCGATCTCAAATCTGTGCCTTCGCGCGGCGGTTTGTTGACGCAAGGAGCCGTGTTAACGATCGGCGGCGATGAGGCATCCATGGTGACTCGTGGTTTATTCGTGCTTCGTGATTTACTTCGTGGAGTCGTCAAGGATCCGCCACCCTGCGTAAACACGACGCCGGTGCCGACAAAAGCCGGCTTAAGCCAACGGTCGATTGCCGAGGCTCGCATCAAAAACGAAACTTGCGGCGGATGTCACTCGAAGTTCGAACCGCTTGCCTTCGGACTCGAACGCTTCGACGGCATCGGCGCGTTCCATCAACAAGACGAACACGGAAACTCACTTCGCGAAGATGGCGAGATCCTTTTCCCCGGCACTGCCAACGCAGTGAAGTATCAATCAGTGTCTGAGTTGATGGATCGACTTGCCAAGAGTGACCGAGTGAAACGCAGTCTGACTTGGAAGGTAACGCAATTTGCCTTGGGCCGTCCGTTGACATTTCGTGACGCCGAAATTGTTGATGACATCCATAAAGAAGCCGAAGAGAACGGCGGAACTTATCAGAGTATTGTTGCGGCCATTGTTCAAAGTGATTTGGTACAATTGAGTCGAACCGAAGACTAAAGGTATCAGTTATGTCTTTATCCACAATCGACCGAAGAACGACCCTAAAGGGACTTGGTGCAATCACGATTGGATTGCCGATTTTGGAAGAGATGATGCCAAGATCGATGGCCGCCGACTCAAACGATGTCCCGGTTCGATCTTTTAACGTCTTTTTTGGACTGGGGATTCCGGCACCTCTACAAACTGAAGGATTCGATGGCGTCCTGGAGCCACTGAAACCGCTCAGCAAGCAACTGCTGATTATGCGGAACGTCGATCAGGTTCGCTGTGATGAGCGAGGCATCAATGCTCACTTTGACGGTGCCACAGGTGCCTTCACGGCAGAGCCGCCCGATGGCGAAGCCAAATCTGGTGGACCATCGATCGACCAAGTCATCCGACGATCTGCTTAGCCCAAAGGGCTGCCGCCAGGCATGGTTCCAACTTTGATCGGTGGCACGTTCTTCCGTCGAAGCCGAGTCGGACGTTACGTTCACAGCTACAACTCGGACGGAACTGTCGCCGCGACAATGCAGGAAAAGCCACGCGATTTGTTCGATCGCGTTTTCGGCGCGTTGGCCTCATCCGGAAATACCGACGTCCGGCGAGAGCGTCTGCGGCGCAGCGTGCTCGATTCCGTGGTCGATCAATACCGATTTTACACCGGCAAGAATTCTCCGTTGGGTGCCTCGTCTCGAACTCGAGTGGCTGAACATCTCGAACGGATTCGCGAATACGAACAACGAGCGTTCGTGATGAAACACAAAGGCAAAGATGGGCCCACCCTTCCCGCTCGATCTGATCTACCACACGGCGGATTGGCAGATCCGGGGGGACAAGGAATCGATATCACGCTGGAAGAGCTGACCAGCGAATGGCGATTGATGGCCGATCTTTACGCCTTAGCCATCCAAATGGATCGGGTGCGCTTCGGCTCGATCACATTCCTGGCGGCTGGTGAGCGGATTCGTTTGACCGGTGAGTACAAGTATGAAGGTCGCAAGATTTGGGACTTTGACGATCCGAAACAATTGAACGCTTCAGGTGACAAAGGCTGCAGCCACGAGTGGTGGCATAAGTTCAACGAGAAACGCAAGAACGAACAACTTCGGGCTCACGCCCACTTGAAAATGCGCGAGATTGCGTACTTCTTAGGCCGTCTGAACAACGATGACTCGAAGGAAGCAAACGGAAAAACGATTCTCGAGAATTCCATGATCACCATCTCGACGGAGTCGGGTGATGGTCGGCATTCCAATTCGAAAAGAGAATTGTCGGGCGTCTTTCATGCGATCAGCGGTGCCAACGGTCGATTCAAGACGGGCGAGATCATCGATGTCGGCGCGGAAGGCATCGACGTCTACAACACGATGTTGAAGTCGATGGGAGCCAGCGGTCGTCTAGGCCCGAAGAAACGTGATTCGCGCGAAATCGATTCCATCCGCGCGTAAGACGTTTCGCTACTGCAAAGTCGATTCAGCAAAGTCGGCGATGGCCATGCCGAGGAAGCGAAGAATTCCCTCGCCAAACTTCGTGACCCCCTCGACGTGGCTGTCGACGCGATCGATACGCAGCTCGACCGTGTCACCGCCTTTCTCGAAAGCGTCGAGTGCCATTTGGCGAAGTTTGTCGCGCTGCTCGTTGGCATCCTTTTCCTCTTTCGAAGGTGGATTCTCTTCGGCCGCTTTCTTGCGTCGCTCGTCAAGGAACTTGATCCACGGGCCAACTTTGATCGACAACTCGGCGAACGTCTTGTTCGCCTCAGCGTCACCAGCAGCTTCCTTGATTGCAGCCTTGATCGCATCAACGGCACCATCTCCTGTTGCAAACCAAATCGCCTCTTTGCTGGTGCCGAAGTGGATTGTCGTATCGTCGCCGAAGAAATTCTTGAACATGTCTTGATAACGTTCGGGAACCGACACGGAATGGAAGGCCACATCGCCGTCTTTCGAAGCTTCGATCGAAACCTTTCGCGACTTCTTTCCTGCTCCGTAGAGTTTCAACACGTCGACTAATGCGTTGCCGTCGGGCGATTTGATGCCGCCAACCAGAGTGCGTTTTCCGCCCGTTTCACGAACTTGGACGAAGCCGTCAGCAACACCAGCCTCGATGCCAGCAGCCAACATGTCCAAGAACATGCCAAGGCCTTCGGCGCCCTTAGCCTTTTCTTCGGCATTGCGAGAATCGCTGCCTTCGATCTTGCCCGTGCCCGCCTTGCGGACCAGCTTGATCAAGTCGGAAAAGTTCTTCTTGCGCATGTCATCAAGCGGGTGGTTGAGCCTTCCGAATAAGATGGCATCGTCGGCCTTTTTGATGTTCTGGAAATAGCTTGGCTTTGTGCTGAGCATCTCGATGCTCTCGAGCAAACTGGTTTTAGCCAGCGCCGCCAAGTGCAATGCCAGACGCCCTTCATTCTTGGGCGGATCCGTATTCCAACCCAAAACCAACTTCGACGCCTCAACAAAGAATCGCTCGCCCTCTTGAAGTTGTGTTTCGAGAGCTCTCTTCTTCAGAACGAAGTCATCATCGGACTCGCCTTTTTCCTTTTCGAGTCCGTCAAGCAGTTCCTCGGAAAGTCCCTGGAAGAACTCCCGCCGTTTGTCTTGACCGTCTTCGTTGTTCGTGACACGGATGGCTAGATCATAATTCTTACTCAGATCGTCGATGCCCTTTGTCGGATCGAACTTCTCCAACAAGGCCTTGCGAAACGAGATGATGACGTAACCCTTGAAAACTTTCATGTAGGGTTTCGCGGCGCCAAGGTCTGCGAACAACTCACCGCCAAGCTCGTAAAGATCCTTCTCGAGTTTGTCCGCTTCGATTCCGAATGCCTCGATGTTCGCGATGAAATCGTTGAAGTCGTCGAAGGGGATCGAGATTCTGTATTCAATGCCTTCGTCGGTGATGATGTCGACTCGCAGCGGCTTCTCACGATTGACGCCTTCCAAGAAGACCTCGATCGTTTCCGAGATCGTGTCCCACTGCTCTTCGCCTTTCTCACCAGCAAGCTTGATGATGTATTCGAGATCGGAAAGCAGCCCCTTGACCGATGATTGAACGATCGTGATCTGGGGCATTTCTCCTTCGGCAGAAACGGGCAAGGCAAAGCCAAGAAGAATGGCTACGGCAGCGACAACGCGAACAAGACTGGACACCTGAAACTCCTATTCCGGTGAGGAAATGAGGTTTTCAATTGTTAAGCATGACTCAATTTCCCAGCTCGGCCCTTCGGAAGCTCGACATGTGACAACAAGCGGCCCACGAGTAGCTTGAAGGTTCAAGCATTACCCAGCTTGTGCAGCGTCGGTTTTAGAATCTTTCTAGGCCTGCTCTATAAACAACCGCATCATGCGGTCTGGAGAGCGTTGGTATTCTAGTTCGATCACACGGATTGCGAAAGCCCAGCATCCCGAAGCATGCTGAAATGGCCGTGAGAACGACACGAGCGAACGGCCCTCGCGATTTGAGAAATTGATGGCAAGGATTTGCCATTAGCCGTTGGCTATTAAGTGTTTACGATCGAGTATCTAATGAGGGGCCTCGCCATTATGTCGGCTGATGCGCCGGTCGAAGCAAGTCGATGACGGATTTCACGGGATTGAAGACAGCAATCGGCACCTCGACAAAGACACTGTTCCACTTGCCCATCGACCCATTCCACAAGCCGGGGCGTTCAAGGATCGTGGCGTCGACGTCTTCGACGACCTTCTGATTCAGAATGTAACGATCGGTGTCGATGTAGTCCGCCAACGAAAAAGCGTCGCCGCGGTGGTCTCGGAGTCCGAGTGCCATGAAGACCGGGTTGAAGTGCGTCGCATCGCTGGCGATGGCGGCTTGTTGTTTGTCTTCGTCGTTGACTTCGACGCTCTCGACAATTTGCACGCTGAGAGAACCATCCTCGTGGCGTTGCCAAAACGGCCCGCCGCCCGGTTCGCCTTCGTTTTGGACCATGCCGCAAATCCGCACGGGACGATTCAAGATTCCGTAGACTCGCTTGTATCGCTCCGCATCGGTTGCGTCAATCTGGATTGATTGACCAGGAAACGCGTCGCTGACGAACTGCTCAGCCGCAGCAATGCTGGATTCGGAACGATCACTGTCCAGTCGCTGCAAGTGCTCGTGGATTTGAGCCTGGAAACTGACCAAGTAACCACAAAGCGCTTCAATCCACTTTCCGTTTTCAGCAGCTTGAGACTCGTGCGTTACGTTGTCGATGTTCTTGATGAACACGCAATCCGCATTGACGTCTTCAACGTTTTCGATCAACGCGCCGTGCCCGCCGGGGCGAAGAACGAGCGATCCGTTATTCTTTCGAACTGGTCCTGATTCCGACAACGCCAACGTATTCGTCGATGGCTTCTGAATCGAGAACGTTACATCAAACGTGACATCGGGATGCCGATCTTGAACTTCCTTCAGCAGTTCTTCAAAGCGTCCTTGGTGTTCTTCAGAAACGGTGAAGTGGACCGAGCATTTCTTATCGCGATCGCAAAAACTGGTCGACGCTTCCAGCAGATGTTCTTCGAAAGGGACTCGGCTGGAATCATCGTATCGATGAAACGGGATCAATCCTTTAGGCACTTTGTCTAAGCCTAAACCGCCAAGCATCGCTGCCTCGAGCCCCTCGTAGTCGACGTCGTTAGTTTGCCCAAGGAAGTCAGCCAAAGCATCCGCAAAGGCAAGGTCCTGCCAGCGCTGGCAAAGCTTGCGTTTGTCTTCTTCTTTCTTGACAACAAACATCCGCGACGCAGCCCCAGATGCTGGTACGAATTTGGTCCAGCGACCTTCGACAACCGACTCACGATGCTTCTGGATTAGGGTTTGGAGGGCTTCGTCGTTCAACTGAACAATGCCGTCGCGCGTGGTGCATGGTTTCGCCAGCTCGAGAAAGTCGGGAGGTTGGCTCAGCAATTCCAACTGTTGTTCAGCTTCTTGGACGGAAATCCCAATCCCAGCCGCTTCAAGTTGTTCGAGGTCTCGCTTTGAGAATTCTGTGGTGGCGATCATAGCTTTCTCACAATTGCTGGTTTGAATTCAGCACGCCGAACGTGCGCAGAACTTAGCCAATTGGGCAAACCTAGTTCACGACACTCTGCAAACGTACACTAATGAACTAAGTTTACTGGCAATCCGACCTTATGAATCGCCAAAATCAAAACGGTCGTTGTGGACGGATTGTTTTTGGAGGCATCTCTCGCACGGTTGGAGCAGGCCGAGGTACTGCATTGTACGCTCGAAGCGGCAATTTGAGGCGTTGAAACCCGCTCGGCTCGGCTTTGTCCTTTGGTTTTAAAGGGTTCACTGGTCGCGGTTCCAATCCAGGAAACTTAGGGACCGGTTACTTCTGATCGTTCGGCAACGCCTCTCTCAGTTCAGGCGGAGCCTGTTTTTGCGGCTCGATTTTCAACTTCTCGGGCTCGGCGGGGAACGACGATTCGGACTCGAGCTCCATGTCGTCTTCGTCAACCAGATTGATGATTCCCTGAGTGAATTTCCAATACGCTTGGGCAAGCTTTAGGTTCGTCACGGCGGACTTCTCATCACGAATCGCTTCGGCGTAAGTTCGCTGAGCCCGCAAGTAGAGGTCTAAGCTAATCTCGCCCACTTTGTAAAACGCGGCTGTCGATTCTAATCGCAACTTGGATGCCTCTCGCCGCCGGATCGCCAAACGCATCGCTTGCTGCCGATTGATGATGTCTTGATGAGCCGATTGAAGCTCAAGCAAGATCGTCTCTTCCAACTCTCGATAGATCGAACGTTGACGGCTGACCTCAAGTTCGGCTCGTCGCAAGACAGCCTCGTCGGCTCGCCGATAAAGCGGATACGTATACGTCACCCCCATGCCCCAACTTTCGTATTCGCGAGTGTTCGCTGTCTCGATCGCATCACCAAGATTGTCCTCTAAGCCCGAGACATCGTAGAGAGCACTACTTGAAGCAAATGCACAAGAGTGGAAACTCGGTCTCTATCCTACGACCACAAAGCGAGGTTCCCGCAATTCTTGAACTGCTTCAGTTCGACACAATCGCGCCGATCATTAGTGACCAAGTAGCGACAGACGGCAGATTGACAGAGTCGCAAGCCGATTTCGTCCACGAGCTTGTCGAAAGTAGTGGGGTATCAGAGCCAACTTCAGCCGCTGAATCGAAACAAAGTGTCGGCGCCTAGATTAGATGCCCGGCCTCTGCGAAAGGGGCGTCCGGGAATTCAGCGTGAAAAGCCGCGGAGCGGCGACAGTACGTAGCCTGGGGTTCCGCTGCGCTCCACCCCAGGCTACGTACTGTCGCCGCTCCGTGGCTAAAGACACCCGATGGACGATATCTTCTAAACTACCGGACACCGCCTCTACGAGAAGCCGGGCATCTTCACGTTATCACCAGCTCACTCAGTTGCCGCGTTCGAGCACATAGAGAACGTTGTGAGCACGAAGATTCGTCAACCACGCGTTCTCTGCGGGATGATCTCCGATAAAGGGTATCTCGCGTTGGATTGCGATGTTGGACTCGGCCACGAGGTCTCGGAAATCGTACATCGACATGAAGTGTCGATTCGGGGTGTTGTACCATTCATACGGCAACGCTGACGTCACCGGAGCACGACCGCGAAAGAGCAATTGCCGGCGGACTCGCCAGTACCCGAAATTTGGAACGACCACTAACGCCTTCCGAGCCACTCGCAACATTTCCAGCAACAGGCTTTGAGGTCGAGCTACCTGCTGCAACGTTTGACTCAAGACAGCCCAATCGAATGCACTATCAGGGACATCGACAAGCCCTTTATCCAAGTCGGCATGGATCACGGGCACGCCGCGAGTGATGGCCCGCTTAATCTCTTCGACGTCCAACTCGACACCTTGCACCGAACACCCGTTTTGGTGGCGTAGCTGTTCAAGCAAGCGGCCGTCGCCGCAGCCCAAGTCGACAACACGGCTTCCCGAATCGATTTGTTCCAAGATCATCTTGTCCATCAAACCGACGGACGGATCGGGCATGCAATAGTGCTTTGTCGCCATCAGGACGATTTACCTCGTCGGGCCGCGAAAGCCTGGGTCAAGAACGGAGACACCAGCTCCTCAAGCTGCTCGAACTCCAAAAGAAACGAATCGTGTCCAAACGGACTATCAAACTCCGCAAACGTGACTCGCTTTCCCGAACCAATTAAGGCAGTTACGATTTCTCGACTTTGGATTGTCGGGAAGAGCCAATCCGTTGTGTACGATGCGATCAAGAAGCTGGCTTGGCTCTGGCTTAAAGCGTCGGCCAAGGACTCGTAGCCCTCGGCCAGATCGAAGTAATCCATAGCCTTCGTCAAATACATATAGCTGTTGGCATCGAACCGCTCGACAAACCGCTTGCCTTGATAGTGCAAGTAGCTTTCGATCTGAAACTCGGTTTCCTTTTCCAGCTTGTAAGCGAACTCGTCACTATCCTGAAGTCGACGTCCGAATTTCTTTTCGATGGATGCTTCCGACAAGTAAGTAATGTGAGCCACCATCCGCGCCAGCGCCAACCCATATCGCGGGCCTTCTTCTTTGCCATAATAATCACCCGCGTGGTACTGCGGATCGACGACGATGGCACGACGACCGACAGCATTAAAGGCGATGCCTTGCGCCGAGAGCCGAGGTCCTGACGCCAAGCAAATCACGCCATCCATCTGTTCTGGATAGCGCACCGCCCAGTCAAGAACCTGCATGCCACCAAGGCTGCCTCCAATAATCGCCAGCAGTTTTTCGATTCCTAAGTAACGCACCAATTCTGCGTGAACGTCGATGATGTCGCTGATGGAGATGACAGGAAGATTCAGAGCAAACGGCTGCCCACAGTCGGGGTCAATGCTGGTCGGTCCCGTGGTCCCTTGGCAACCGCCAAGCGCATTCGCACAGATGACGAAATACTTTCGAGTATCAAGGGCCTTGCCCGGACCGACGAACTCGTCCCACCAACCAGGTTTCTGATCATCCGGACTATGATATCCGGCAACGTGAGCATCACCGGTCAACGCGTGACACACGAAGATCGCGTTGTCCCGCTGCTCGGACAGTTCGCCGTAAGTCTCATAGGCAACATCGATGGGCCCAAACTTCGTCCCGCATTTCATGTCGAGCTGATTGGGCGCATCGAATAAACGGACCGTCTTGCGTTCAACGATGCCAACAGAGCCCTGCTCGGAATCAGAAGATGTTGTAGTCTCGGTCGTCATATACGATGCAATGATGTCAGTAAGTGCAGCAACTCTGCGGAAATGGTAAAGAGCGACATTATAGGCGCCCACTACGGCATCGTCGAACGTTCTCAATCACGAGAAAGGAGCCGCTAGTCAACACGACTCGCGTTTTCATCAAATCGTGTCTGCACGTCCCGCTAAAGCTGACCCCGAAATGGAAAGCAGGAGCAATTACAAGTTGCTTGCTTTCCAAGACTTCACTTCCAGAATCCTGATGTCTGAAGTCACCCATCCAGTGGACTCATCACACTCACCCCTGGCCGATTTAAGACGTGGGTGTAGATCATCGTCGTCGACACGTCCTTATGCCCCAATAACTCTTGAATCGTGCGAATATCGGTTCCTGATTGCAGCAAATGAGTGGCAAACGAATGCCGTAAAGTGTGCGGTTTGACGGTCTTGTCGATCTCGGAATGATGCAACGCTCGCTTCAACGCGCTTGCGAAGACGCTCGTGTGTAGGTGGTGTCTGCGAATTGCTCCCGTCTGTGGGTTTCGGGAGATTTTCGATGCCGGAAACAAGTACTGCCAGCCAAATTCAAGGTTGGCGTCTGGGTACTTTCTCTCCAATGCATAAGGCAGTGAAACACGTCCCATGCCAGCATCGAGGTCATCTTGATGTAATTGCCGCACAAACTCGATTTGTGCACGAAGATCATCATGAACCAAAGAGGGGAGTACGGTGACTCGATCTTCGCGCCCCTTTGTGTCGCGAATGGTCAATTGAGATTGTTCGAGACCGATATCCTTGATCCGCAATCTCAGACATTCGTTATGACGCAACCCTGATCCATACAAGAGTCGTGCTATCAATAGGTTTCGGCCTGCAAGTTTGCTGAGAATGCAGTTAAGCTCACGACGCGTCAACACGACTGGCAAATGCTTGTTACGCTTCGCCCGTGTCGCGTCGATAAACTCCAATTCTTTGCCTAATACTTGTTGGTATAAGAACAACAATGCACTGAGAGCTTGGTTCTGAGTGCTTGCGGCGACGTTTCCAACCACAGCCAAGTGACTCAAATATTCTTTGATCTCGTTCTCTGTAGCTGCCTCGATTGGAGCATTCGAGCCTTGTTTGCCGAACCAGATACCGAATTGCTTCACCCAACTAGCGTAGGCGATTTCTGTTGAATAAGCATAGTGTCGAAGTCGTAATTCTCGCCTCAACGACTGAAGATAGGCTGGCTCATTAGGATCGATAGGACCAGGTTCACCTGCTATGACTTCATCCGCAACGGGCAAGGCGGCAGTTTGCTTCTCTTTCTCTGCGATGTCGCCCAATGTAGTGAGCATGTGGCCTAGGCAAGGTTCGCTCACTTGCAGAACTCGGTCTCGATAGAACTCGATGGCGCGAATGGCTTGCAGTCGAGTCCAGGCTGGTTTGCCACGTTTCAAAAGCGATTTCGAGAACGAAATGATCGAGTCGATATCCAATAGAACGCTAGCCGAGTCAACGGCGTTAACGAATTTGGCATACTGCTCAAACCATTTCGGAAACCAAGTTTTGTCGCCTCGATCTAGTTGGGATCCGTCCACAATCCGTCGAAATTCTCGGACGCTCATACTCTCCCTCCGTGATCGTCGATGAACTCAGAATTGCTCACGTATGTCCATTTTGGAATTATTGTCAATCTGAGCAGGCAACACAAATCTGTCAGGATATTTGACGCCACAGCGTTCATAATCCGCGCACGGCTGGATTATTGACGCTACAGCGTTTATAATCCCGAGAATCCCGGGTTATTGACGTTGTAGCGTTCATAATCCTTCCCATGCTGGATTCTGAACGCTGCAACGCAAAGATTTACAAGTTAGTCAGCGAAGGTTTCAGTCGGTGACATTGGCCTCTTGTCAACGCGAGAGAATACGGGGACCAGGCAGTCGATGAAGTGTGCTGTGCGGATGGCAGTCCACAATCCACGTCGGGCATGGCTTGGCACAGTCATCGTTCCAGCCGGGCCAGGCACAATCATCAATCCAGTGAGGCCATCGTTTCTGGCATCGTGTGTCGCTCGGCACTTCCCTTGTTGCGAGTCACGAATACGGGCTCTCCTTCTGCACCCTTGAATACGGGGCCAGAAGCTGGGCACAATCATCGTCTCACCAGGGCCAGGTCGGTTCTGAAGTTCGGGCTGACTAACAATGTGTTGCACCGGAGCGGCCGACCGGTGCGTGTTCGGATTGCAAAGTCCCTGCCGGCCGCCCGGTGAACACAGCCGTTATCCCGCAAGAATCCACACATAAGCTGATATGAAGCCGAGGGCTTACATCGAAACAACCGTCGTCAGCTATTTGACCGCGTGGCCGTCGCGTGACGTTGTGATCGCCGGTTATCAACAAACGACACGCGAATGGTGGCAGGACGCTGCCGACCGATTCGAATTGGTGGCATCCGAACTCGTTATCAACGAAGCCAGCGCTGGCGATGCCGACGCCGCTCAAGATCGTCTCGCGGCACTGGAATCCGTAACTCTGCTTGACGCCACCGAAGAATCCGCGGAACTGGCACAACAATTAATCGACGCCGGAGCAATTCCCGAAAAGGCGGCCGAAGATGCTGGTCATATTGCCATCGCCGTTACGAACGGCGTCGATTATATGGTAACATGGAATTTATATGGTAACATGGAATTGTCGGCATATCGCCAATGCCACAACGCGATCACAGATCGAACGCGTCTGCCGCAACGCAGGTTACGAACCGACAATTATCTGCACACCCGCCGAACTCATGGAACCTGACGATGAAAACAACGACGAATGATCCGATCGTTGCTGAAGTCCGAGCCGCCCGCGACAAACATGCGGCCCAGTTCGGTTACGACATCAAGGAAATCTTCAAAAACATCAGGGCTCAACAGAAATCGTCCAGCCGCAAATATGTGCGCTATCCTGCTCGTCCCGCGGCTGCTACAACGTCAACCGAATAGCGGGATAACAAAGCGATGCATCGGAGCGGGCTACGTTTTCGGTTTTGCCACGTCGTTCGCTTCGTTTGAGTTTTTTGGTTGTTCCACGATCACTCGCGTTGGTCCGCCCGCCCGGTGATCTTGGTCGTTAGCCGTCACAAGACACCGGAGACCTACACCATTGTCGCAAGTGAACGACGAACTGCTGTATCAGCTCGTCATCGGCACTAATCCTGAACTTGCCGCCGTCCACCGAATGACCGGCTCGCTTGACGACATCCTCCACACGCGGGATGACGACACAACGATTCACTCGTGGCTGAAGTACTATCGGCGCTCACTTGAACGCGATGGCTTCACATCTGAAACGGACTACGAAACCAAACACTTCGCGGACACAGAAACACTCGACAACTTTGCCAACGTTAATGGCGAATCCATAGCCATCCATTCAGCGTGCGGTTTGACTCTGGTTGAGACGCAGGAATTCAACTCACATCAGGATGCGTGCTCGTCAATCGAAGGCTGTACGGGTTGGTGGCGTTTCACGCGAATTGGATATAATCAAACACAAACTCAGGCCGTCCTGCATACCGACTATGACGATCCAAAGTACGGTTTAATGGGCATGGGCCACTTCGTTCTCCTCGAACAACTGAAAGGTCAGTGGTCAGTTGTTGCCAAGAATATGACGTGGATCTCGTGATTGTCGTTGCTCGTCAAATCGAAAAAGACGGCTAACAATCTGTTGCACCGGAGCCGCGGGCCGCGCGGCTATTGCATAGGAACGTCGTTCGCCGCGGCCCGGTGAACAGGGGCGTTATCTGCCCCAACGGCCGTGTTCCTATTGGCAGATCATCCTTACTCTTTGAGGCCGACACAATGACTAAACATCCACAAGAATGCTCAAAGTGCGGCGGCAAAATGGAACAGGGGTTCATTCCAGACCTCACTCACGGCGGACGACTCGTGAACCAGTGGGCACAGGGCGTTCCGGAGAAGTCGTTCTGGACCGGCACAAAGGCTCCCGACGAAACGATCCCAATAGGTGTGTTCCGTTGCGCTTCGTGCGGCTACCTGGAACAATATGCTCGTACAGACTTTTCTCCCCGTTAACCACGATGCGCCCCACCAACAAGACTACCGCAAAGCTTGTCATGCTTCCCGAGTGGCGTGAATTTCACGCTCTAGCCTTCGCCGGCGAAAGTCTGGCGAAAATCGACGCCCAACGTACGGAACGTAACAAACGGATGCACCAAAGTCGCGATTGGTGCGCGTGTTGAAAATAGAGGATCGCTAATCGCGACTTGGTAATCCGTGGCGTTATGCACCACACTGATGGACGCTGAATCCGCACGCGCAACAGCACAACAGACTGTCGATGACGGAATCGTCGTACTCAAAGAGCATGTTCGTGAATGCCCGTTCGGCTTCTATTTCCCAACCGACACCGTCGAACATCAACGAGCTGGCCGAATTGAGGACATGCTCATTGGCTCTTGTGGCGTCCTCGTTGATCGACACAGCGGCGAAGTACATGAACTCGGTTCTGTGTTTGATGTCGAATACTGGCTCGAAGCTTACGAAAAGAACCTGCACCTGCCCCACACGGTAACTGTCACGAAGGTATTCGACCGCCAACGCGCAGCTGATGCTCTTTGCCGTCTGCAAATGACTTACGTGATACTCGAAGAAGCACACGGCGATATCTGGCGAATTCCCAAGCACTACAGCTCAAAAGACTTTCGAAAGGCATTTGACGAGCTGCCGGCTGCATTCGACAATCAACACCTCATCTTCCGTCTTCACGAACTTCAATAGATCGAATCGGACGGCGACTTAGAAATCACGCTGAAACCAACAACAGGTGCATAACATCTGTATGTCCTTAAAAGTCAAGTAGTCCGTACGCTGATCGCGGTAAAAGTTTTGCAGTTTTTTCGGTTTAGAGTTTTCACTCCGCTCCGGACTGCTTGGCTTTCCCTGTTAACGGGTGGCTTCGAGGCGAAGTTGGCTTGGTTTCTATCGGGAAGTCCGTGCGCTGTCCTGCCGAGACTTTCTTGCCAGCCTCGGCAGCGGCAATCCGGTTGCTTCAAACATCTGTCAGTGCTCTACCGCACAGTCGGCGTCTCTTCCGCTGGCGGTGTCTTTTGAGACGGGTTGTCTGTGTTTGAAAGACGGCGTCAGAAATCATTCGTGACGTTGCTGCTCCATTCAAAGTGTGCGGCTCGACGCCGAACACTCGCCCACAGAAGGCTGTACGCGAAGTGCGGCGTGTCCAGTAAATTCTTGGTTGGCAGCAACGTGCAATACCGGTTGTTCCTAGGTCTCGGGCTCCGTTCTGTCTTGAGTCTTCGTTTTGTCTTTGCGTGGCGTAAGCTTCCAGCTTGCCGACCTCTAAGCATCGCAAGCTGGCAGCTTACGCCACTGTTTGTTGAAGTGGCCAGTGAGCTGGGGGCCTTTGCCGGAGCCGATCGTCGGGCCCCCCCCCCCCGCCCCTGGTGGCTGACGATTGGATTCGGCAAAGGCCCCCAGCGGGTTGCCTTTGTTGGTGAGATTTGAGGGAACACGGTGAGGCCTGAGGGAACACGGTGAGGCCTGAGGGACACTGTAGTCCCCAATGGAAGCAGTGCGACGGCGTCGCGAATCAATGCGCGTGAGGTTCACGTCTTTGGCAGACTATTCGGTTGGTTTGACGGATGTCGTCTCCCATTTGATTTTCTTTAGTCAGCTTGCCAGGCGTGTGATCTATCGAGACCGCGGCTCAGTTTTGGCGAATGCCTTGGCCTGCGGGCACTCGCGCTTCAGCATTGTAATGGCTTCGGAGAATGGCCACTTCAGATGCGGATTGCCGATCCTCGAGCCAGTCGCTTTGTACTGTTTGCTCGCCGAGGAAACGGTGGCCTTGTCGAGCCGGTCGCGGCTACGTATTTGCGGGCCTGTGCGGGTTCATAGCGATTACGAGGATTGAAATGATTTTAACGAATTTACCGTTTTTTCTGATTGGCGCTTGACAACTTCGTACACTGTGAACAATATCAACCGATGTTGATCAACTTGTACACTTTGAGGCTGAAGTAATGGATATCCATAGCTGAATGGTATTCAGTTTCGATGACGGAGTGTCGCGGCTTCTAGCTTAGTGCTGGCTTGGGTCAGCAAGGATTCTTCTTTTTGACTAAGTTTTAGGAGTTCTTTCATGCGAAAGTTAATTGCAACGATGGCAAGTTTGATGTTGTTGGCATCCATCTTGACAGTTCAGGATGTCGATCGACTTAGTGCACAAGATGAAGTGAAGAAGGCCGATGCGAAAGAGAAAGCATCTGCCGAGAAGAAGACCACTCGCAAGAAACCACGCGGTCGATTGCCGAATCAGTACGGAAAGCTTGGGCTCAGCACCAAGCAACGTGACGACATTTACGCGATTCAAGCTGATTACAAGTCCAAAGTCGACGAACTTCGAAAACAAATCGCAGCGCTTGAGAAAGAGCAAGGCGATAAGATCGTCGCCGTCTTGACGGACACTCAAAAGACGCGGTTGGACGAACTGCTTAAGGAAGCCGCTGAAAAGGCTTCAAAACGAAAGTCTTCGAGCAAGTCGTCTTCAAAGTCGGAATAACCAACGAAGATAGGAAGATTACCGGGAACCGATTGGGGCCTCCATCCGGCAGGGTGAGGCCCCTTTCTTTTTGTCTTTCTGGCCAACGACATCCAGAGCGACGCCGATGCCACCCGCAGCTCATTGCGTGTCGAGGTCTTCAATGCCAGCGGCAAGCCGATTAAAGGATTTTCCGCCGATGAAAGTCAACCTCTTCGCAGCGACCTATCGCGACACTCACTGAGTTGGAAAGAACGAAACTGTCCAGACTGAATCGACGCCAAGTTCCACTGCGATTCTATCTCGACAAATCAAAACTGTTCACGCCAACAGAGAAGTAGAGTGCAGAACGTGGTTTCAGCGGATACGAAAAGTTGCCGCGTTTGCCTCACCGCACCGTTAGTCGACATACAAGAACTCGTTACTGCAAATCAGTGCGACGCATAAGTCTTCCCAGGCTACTAAAACGCTTGTTGTTTCCTCTTCGGGAGTTTGTTGTCGTCGCGCCTTCTGAGATTCGCGAATTATCTCACTGCCAACGGTTTGTTCTTGAGATGTTGGTAGCCGCCCAAACAGCCTTCGGTAAATGAACGTAATGCGTTTTGCTTCGTCTTCAGATTCCTTATTCGCTTTTTTCGCCAAAGTTTTCGCCGAATTCAGCACCGCCTCGTTGTTGAGCATAAACAGTGCTTGTGGCGCGGATGTCGAGTCCGTGCGGTTAGGGACAAGCAAATCAGGATTCGCTCCATCGAACAGGTCTAGCGTTGTTTGCGGCTTATCTCGGCTTAATTTCTCGAACATCATTCGGCCGGAGAGAACCAGTTTCCAGCCAGGAGCATCCTGCGCGCTTCGTTTGATTCGGTCGTCGTGCCAAGCCAGCGTATCCATGAGTGCCTCGGCACTCAAACGTTTGCGGTTCATGCGTCCGAACCAGCGGTTATCGGGATCGCGAGTGATACTTTCTTTTGTCGCTACGCTCGCTTGCTGATACGTGCGCGATGTCATGATTTCACGGATCAGCGATTTAACCGACCAGCCGCTTTCCACAAAGCGAACGGCCAAGTAATCAAGCAATTCGGGGTGAGTTGGCGGGACACCCAGCTTGCCGAAGTTGCTGGGAGTGGCAACGATGCCGCGACCGAAGAGATGCTGCCAGATGCGGTTGGCCATTACTCGCGACGTTAATGGGTGATCGGGACGCGTGAGCCAATTTGCGAGTTGCAATCGACCGCTGCCTTGTGGGATTCCCTTCGAGCCA
Source organism: Planctomycetaceae bacterium (assembly GCA_002722955.1). Classification (GTDB taxonomy): domain Bacteria; phylum Planctomycetota; class Planctomycetia; order Planctomycetales; family Planctomycetaceae. The sequence continues at coordinate 56,049 of PBMZ01000003.1, forward strand.
TCGTCATTGGTCGGTCTGAAAACACGCGGAGTATCTCTCGGCGCAATCTCGCCCAACGAAAGGTGATCTCCGCGAATGAATATTGGAATGTCGCCGCTTGCCTTATGGCGAGTCCCTGGAACAGGGCCTTCCTGCATTACAAGTCGCAACGGGAATTGGCCCAGTTTCTTCTTGAACTCATCGCGCTCGGTCACCAATTTCGCATGTCGCTTAAGCTCCGAGGGATTCTCGTCCCAACCTTTCTTCTTCTGATCTTCAAGCAGGTTGGCTTCCTTGACTTTCAGCTCCTTAATGCGCCGCGCAACGTTTGCCTTTTCGTTAGCCGTCTTTGGATCAAGCATCATTTGAGTTTTCAGTTCGCGGCGTACTTGCATTAACTCGAGTACCTTTTCGTACTTCTCTTCGAGAGCCTCGATCTGCGATTCGAGCTTTGCAAGCTGTTTTTCAGCGGGCTCAATTTCGCGTTGTTGAGCTTTTGTGAGGACGGCTCGCGCTTGCACTCGACGTCGCGTGCGGGCACTCTTTCCTTCGAATGTAAAGATATGGCTGCTGTAAAAGATGCCAGCCAAGCCGTAATAGTCGGCCTGCGTGATTGGATCGAATTTATGATCGTGACATCGTGCACAAGACACCGTGAGCCCCAAGAACGTCCTACCAAGCACGTCGAGTTGTTCGTCAACAAAGTCCGCAATGACCTTTTCTTTGTCATTACCTTCGACGAGATGTGCTAAACCCCAAATGCCCGTTGCCGTGTGACCTTCTGTGTTGACTAACTTGGGATCATCGAGCGGAATCAAATCGCCGGCGACTTGCAGGCGTACGAATTGATCATACGGCAAGTCGTCATTGAACGACTTCACGACCCAATCGCGATAAGGCCCGATCGAAAATCTTCCATTGTCGTTGGCATTGCAAGTTGGATCGTCGTCCGCGTAGCGAACATTGTCGAGCCAGTGTCGCGCCCAGCGAATCCCAAAGTCCGGCGACTTGAGCATCCGGTCAACCGCACGAGCGAACGCGTCGGGGCGATCATCGCGTAGAAACATGTCGATCTCTTCCCGAGTCGGCGGTAGCCCTAATAAATCGTACGCCGCTCGTCGAATGAGAGTTCGCTTATTGGCGGGCGCGGTGAAACTTAAGTTGGCTGCTTTCAACTTCGCCAACACCAACTGATCGATGTTGCCTTCAGGCCGCTTCGGTGACTGGTACACCCATGACTTTCGAGCCGCTTTGAAGTTAATTGAGGAGCCGACCTTCGTCTTTCCATTCCGCGGATCGGGTGCACCCATTTCGACCCACTTGACGAAGTCCGCTATGACGTTTGCTGGCAACTTTGCTTTGGGTGGCATCTTGAAAGATTCGTGTCGAATTGCCGCAATCAGCAGGCTGTCTTCAGGCTTGCCAGGAACGACGGTCGGTCCACTATCCCCGCCCTTGCGAGTCGCTAAACGCGTATCCAGCCGTAAACCACCCTTCAATACATTCTTCGCCGCAGCTTCCGATGAGTGGCAAGAATAACATCGCTCGACAAGAACTGGTCGAATCTTCTGCTCAAAGAACTCAATCCCATCATCACCCCGAGCACACGTTGTCGCTCCGAGCACAGCAAGACAGCTCAAACTAGCTACGTTAACGGCAAAGCAACCGAAGAGCCCGTTCTCTCTCATTCTTGACCTCAGTCCAGTAGCGATTCGGTTGATTCCAAGCGTAGCGCCTGAAGTGTCGTCGTGTCCGATTCTAACAACAACTGGCCAGCCACTGCTAACTCGGCGGGAGCAGCGTGCAATTGAAAAGCCCACCATCCAATTGATGGTGGGCTTTCCTGCAAGTGATTGTGATGTTTGGACTTAAGAAGAACACCCCTCATGGTTCGAACCTGAAACCTCCGGTTCCGTAGGCAAACGGTTCGATTGAGGTGCGCACTTGATAGATGCCGTTAAGTGCAAATTGGACATCGACTTAGGTTTTGTGTCTTCACCCTGAAGCAAGCTTCACTTTCCACAGATTAGTACAAAATGGCATGGAATTACAACAATTCCGTGCCAAGAATCTCGAATGAGTCACTCGCGCCAACTAACACGAAGCCCGCAAAGTCGACCCGTTGCAGATGGCTCTGAGGCCTCGTCGATCCAAGTGCAATTCCACTCCTTGGTGAAATCGAGCTGTCACAGATTTTTCGGACTTTTCAGAACCACTGCGTTCCGTGTTTCGAAAACTTTGCGAATTTCAATCGACGAAAGTCGGACATCTTTTGTCGTGCGGTAACCGGCGACGGCATTGAATGCAGGAAGTTGTTCACTGACACCGATGCGGTGCTATATGTCTTTCGTCGCGGGATCATCATCAATGGAATCGCGTCGCCGAGCAGTCGTCCTGACTTTCTGGACCGGTCAATCACGTTGACGCTGAATCGACTTGAGCACTTCAAGAGCCAGGCGGACATCGACGCAGAGTTCGAGAAGGCCCGTCCCGCATTGCTCGGAGCCCCGCTGGATCTGCTCGTGTCCGTTCTTCGACTGCGGCCGTCGATTGATTCATCAAGTGAGTTTCGCATGTCCGACTACGCCGGCTTTGGCCGTGCAGTGGCTGCTGTTCGCCATCTGCCTCCCAATGTTTTCGATGATGCGTATCGAAGAGTTCTGAGTGAGCAGTCGCTAAACATCGTCGAATCGTGCCCCGTAACCGCTCTGATCCGTGTTCTGGCAATCGACGCTGGTCGAGCAAACGCATGGAAGGGAACGGTAAGTCAGCTCTTTGCACTAATTCTCGACCAGGGAGAGCGTATGTCAAGAAAGTTGCCAGACAGGTTGCCACGTTCGGCTCGTGCGTTGAGCACGCTGTTATCAGAACTGGCTCCGATGTTAAGGACCGAAGACATCGTTATTGAGAGGCTCCCTCGCACAAATCAGTCACGCCTTTGGAGGATCTACAGGCACGATGAATCCAACAACGAACTCCTTGATTTAGCGTGTGAATACTCGACGGGTTCCGAAACGGTCGAGCAGAAACCTTCGGACGCAGAGCGGATGGTTTTTGACCAAATTCGAATGACGGAGGGCTAGCAGAATGTCAATTCTTACTACTCGCCCGATTGACGTGGAGCGATGGCTGCCTTCTTCATGGAGCTTGGAATCAAGAAGTCCACTCTTCGAGCGGCTCGGCGTGCTGGACTCCCGGTCCGGTATCTCCATCGCCAAGGCTTTATCTATGGTCAGGACTGGATCGACTACGTCCTGAATTCTGGCAGCCAAGGCCAAGACGAGCCCGCCACAATGACTCCTCAACTCTCGAAATAGTTGGGGGCATCGTCATGGCGAAAAAGAAACTCAGACGAAGAGAATTTGACTCAAAACCACCGAAGGTCCGGATCGCAAGACCGTCCGGTCGCCCCTTTCAAGTCTGCTACGACTGCCCTGTGCAAAAGCGGCAGGTCCGAATCTCGGTGGGGTCACGTAACGATGTCGAAGCCGAAAGGCTTAAGGCTGAAACTGAAGCGAAGCTCCTTCTTGGAATCTCGACGCATTCTGCGGGCTCAAGTGCTTACGGCCAGGAAATTCCTTGGAGTGACTTTCGCGAGGAGTACACAATTCGCCATTTAGCGACTCTTCGAGATTCGTCGGCAGACGACGCTGAGAACCGTTTAGACATTGCAGAGAGAATTCTTTCGCCCCGCACATTGGGGGAATTCGCCTCTGGGCTTCCGATCTTCGGGCTCGGTTATTGAAAGGAGAGCAAAGCAGACGCAAGAAGCCCCGGTCTCCCAATACAGTCAGAGGGTACATGAACAGCATCGTCGCTGCTCTCAATTGGGCACATGACGAAGGCTGGCTGGACGAAGCTCCCCGTCGTCCGAAGGCCCCCAAACGCCGTCACACGCTGATGAAGGGCAGGTCGATCTCCTGCGGTGAATTCGAAGCGATGGTGGAGGCAGTTGAAGAAGTTGTGGGACAAGAAGGAAAAGAAGCGTGGACGTTCATTCTTCGCGGGCTTTGGGAGTCGGGGCTCCGAATTGGCGAACTCTTGAATACTTCCTGGGAGTTGCCGGCACGATTCGCCCACGGTGGATTGAAAACGAGCATCCGGTTCTCGAAGTCCCAGCTGACATGCAAAAGAACAATACGGACAAAGAAATCCCTCTGTTGCCTGGGTTTGAGGACCTGCTGATGGGACTTCCAGAATCCGAGCGAACTGGCTGGGTTTTCGAACCGGCGTCGCTACAGCAAAAGCATGCCCGCCGTCCACGACACGGGCGGGCGTCTGCCGACTGGGTGAGCAGAGTGATCAGCCGGATCGGCAAAGCAGCGGGAGTCATCGTCGCTGAGGCTAACGAACAAACTGGCCACCCGAAAAAATACGCCTCGGCTCACGATCTTCGCCGATCATTGGCGGAGCGTCTTCGAAACGCTGGTGTGCCGCCTCTAGTAATCTGCCGCGTCATGCGGCATACCTCATGGGAGACGACTCGAAAGCACTACGCCCCGGGGAACATTCAAACGGACGCGGCGGCACTCCGAAATGTGTTGAATGGAGAAGCTGGCTCTTGAAACGAAAAAACGCCGGCCCGTTGTACCTGGGTACAATGGGTCCGGCGATTTGACGTAAGTCAAGTACACCCCTCAGGGTTCGAACCTGAAACCTCCGGTTCCGTAGACCGGTGCTCTATCCAGTTGAGCTAGGGGTGCTTGCCGAAATTGGCGGGAGGACTGTTATAACGATTTGATTCGTAAATGGGTAGCGAAAATGGGGGAAGTTTCTTGAGGGGGAAATTCACGTTTGTGGTGGCTTATAATGGCGTGGCTTTTCTATTGTGCTGCCCTAGCGATTTTGGAGGCTCGTTGGGCTTTGCGGTATTGGTCGAAGCCTGATTTTGTGGGGGCGGTGGCATTCTTGAGAAGTGCTTGGGTTTCGGGACTGTTGATGTTGTTTCCTGAAAGATGCCACAAATCGGCGACTTGGGCGGCGACGGCTGCGTCGTAGTTGGCCAATGTTTTGATGACATCGGCCGGTTTCGTGTGCTTTTTGACGATCCGCTGTGCGTAGTCAAAGGCCGTTGTTCGTTTTTCGTCGCCATCCACGTCGACCCATACAGCACCGGTTGATCCGATGACGTAGGGTTCCCAAACGGGTGAGTCGGGCTGGTAGGCTTTGGCTGTTGACCAGTACAAGGCGTCAATTCCTGGGCCTCGCGCGACGGCGACCAGATGCACGTCGTGTTTTAAGTCGCGCAGTTTCCATGTGCCTTTCCATTTGATTCCAGCTTGGTTATCGCGGATTTGCTCCGATCGGATCAATTGGCCATTCGCATAGAGATCAACGCGATCGGCACTCGTCCACGAGGGGCCCTGAACGCGGCAATTGACGAGAACTGTACCCCGCTCGTTGGTGGCAACTTGACCGGCACCAAATTGTCGACCGACTGTGATGTCGGTCAGCAATCCATAACTGACAAGCACTCGTCCGTCAGTGAAGCTTTTGACGGTTTTCGCAACGTCGATCTTGCTGACGTCAGAATCATCTGTGTAAATGTACGTCCGACCTTGGCCAACAAAGTGGCGGGCGACATCGTGCGAGTCGCTGCAACCGACCGGCGTAATTGCGTGGCCTCGATTTAGCAGGCCGAACCAGTCGTTGTAGAGTTGCATGGGATCGGTTTGAGTCGCTCCGGAATTGATCAGCTCCATCGCATTGGCTTGCAGCTTCCAGCCTTCCAAGTTGCGGCCGACAGTTGCGTTGTGCAACTTCGGACCGAACGGTCGCACGCCGCTGTGGAGATCTCGAGCATGGTTGATGATCACCGCTTGTACGTTGGGTGTGCCAAAGATGCTGGCGAAAATGTCATCCCATGTCATTAGGCGATAGTCGGGAATCTTGGCGCCGGCTTGGATTGGAAAGACGTTGAAGTGTCCGATCTTTGTGGTAACTTCGTTACCGATGACGGGAGTGAAGAATTGTCGAACGCCAAGCTCTTTAGCAAGAGGCTCGTAGTCGATGTGGATGTTGTGATCGGTAGCGATCGGGAACTCAATGGCCTCGGCCGCGAGCGTGACCATTCGCTCGGAGATGGATGCATCACCATGGCGTGAGTGTGTGAATGTATGGACGTGAGTGTCGCAGCTCACTAGCCCGGCTGTATCGACTTCGCGTTGAATGCTGAGCTGCTTGCGGACTTCATCGCTTGCTTTGATGTCGAGCTTGACGCTATCGATTCCCCACTCGAAGCCGCGTCCTGCGTAAATCGTGTACTTGCCTGGTGGCAAGCCAAACGTTGCCTCGCCGGTAGAAGTAAAGATGACGCCAGGCCTGACAGCCAAATGATTGGATGGCTTGACTCCAACAGTTGCGAGACTTCCGTGTTCGTTGATAACGGTAATGCGACACGGAGTCTTCTTACCATGCGACTTGTCAGTGACTGAAATCGTCACTTGCGATTGATTCAATACGGCTGAGAGAGAATCATCGTGCAGCGTGATTTGGCCGACTCGGATATCGTCGGTGCCGCGACGGCCGGACTGCTCGATGGTGAGTACATTGCTTCCCTGTTTGAGCGTCTTGGCGGGGACCTCGAAATAAACTCGCATGTCGTTTTCGTCACGCGGGAGGCGACCGAGTTGCTTGCCGTTGAGACTGACTTGCCAAGTTTGCTTTAGATCCTGTTGCCGCAAGCTTAAACAACGAGCGTCCGCGTTTTCCTCGGAGGAAAACTCCAGCTTCAGTGAGTGCGCGTCTGGCTGTTCGGGAAAGTCTGCCCACTCGCGCTGGCCTTCGATTCGGAGATGCTTGAGTTCCTTGAGCAAAACCGTGTCGGCGGCAAGAAGTGTTGTTCCGGCTAGAGTGATAAGCAGCACGGTTGTTAGCGAGTTGAAGCGTCTACTCGTCGTCGTACCGAACAGTGTTGATCGAGATATCCTTGGACTGTTTTGTCCGGACCTTCTTCTTCTTTTTCTTCGAGAGCCCCGATCGCTGCTTTGAGGTTGCGGTTGTCTTAACGTCTGATCGAGAAAATCGGTCTGTGTCACCGTATGTTCCTTTCAGGACTGCGAACAAATCCCAATTCTCGCAGTCAACCCAATCTTGTCGAAGCATGAACGTGCCGAGTGCAAATCCGAGGATGGGCCCGATTACGTGCCCAAGCTCGCCTCCAACTGTGAAACCTTTAATGAGTCCGAAGATCACATCGATTCCAATGTAGAAAACCCCCATCTTCAGGATGGTGATCTCGATGATGAAGACTCGGATCCAAAGGACGAGCAGGCAGGAGACTTCGTTCTTCGGAGCCCAGACCAACGACATCGCCATCAGCCCATAGACTACCAAAGATGCCCCGCCAGCACCGGGTGACAAACCTTCATATCCCAGCATAACGACTTGAATTAGGCAACCGCCGAGAACTCCGATGCCGAGATATGCCAGCAGGAATCGCCACCAGCCCAGTTTGCCTTCGACAACGAGACCGAAGCACCACAAGAAAATCATGTTGGCGATCAAATGCATGAAGCCGAAATGCAGGAAATTCATCGAGAGCCATTGGTGTGGCTTGAGACCCTCGCCGAATTGCAACGCCCAGTTTTGCCAGATTTCGATGTTCTCAAAGGCTCCCATGCCTGTCAGCACGAAGCAAACTACGTTGGCAAATATCAACGCAATTGTAGCCCAAGGGAAATGGTAGACGGGTGCGTCAGTGCTGAGTGGCACAAGCATGGTGTTTGGGCATCCGTTTGGGCAACGTGTGCTTTGTCGCCTCGAAATTCAAGTTGGCAATTTGAGTCGTTGCCGCCGATGCAACTGCAGTAAGAGTATTTCGAGGGGCGGTCGTCAATCTTGAGGCTAAAAAGGCCTCGACATAACCTTCGATTGTGTCCGTAAGCGGTCTTTGTTCAACGATTTGCGGATCGAGCCGAGATTTCTCCCAATTCTAGTGAGAGTCGCGGACTTGGGCCACTGGATCGTGCACTCGGGCGTTCCCGGTTTTCGGAAAATCTGCCGGTTTGCTGGTCTCTTGTTGCAGACAAAGCTATCTTTGGGCGAGAATGTGAGTTAATCTCGCTGCAACTTCTTACCGCGAGTGTAGTTTCGGCACCGACAGAACAATCAGCCACGGCTGTTTCGACGGAGTTGATTTGATGACGATCTCGATGCAGGAATACTTTCGAACTCGTAAATCGGATCGAAAGAAAGAGACTCGTTACCTGAATATCATCAACAAGGATAATTGTACCTCGTGCAATTCCTGCGCGACGGTTTGTCCAGTTGATTGTATCTATGAGGTAATTGGTCCTGTACCGACAGAGAACTATCACCAAATCGATACGTCTCGCTGCATCGGTTGCCAAATGTGCTATCGCTCGCCGAACGATAGCAACGACTACTATCAGTTGACGATTTGCCCTTGGAATGCAATCGACATGCTTCACAATCCGAACGTGAAGCCGGATGATGCCTCTGTCCTTGAGCCGTATTATCGAGGAGCCTCGACATCCATCACGTGGCCGAAGTTGGAAGAGTATGGCTATCAATTCTTCCTGGATGGCGAAGTCTACCTGTCGACGGATTTGGCGGATTTGAAAGACTTGCTGGATCAGATGACCGAAGAGGTGTGGATGTTCAGTGAAGAAGACAATTGCCGCATTCTTGACGAGCCGATCGAAGGCGAAGGATTTTGGCTCTACCGCTGCACCGATGAGGGCAGGGCTCTCTTAGATGTCGTCTACGAAGAGTATCATCGCATCTTCATGGACTGATCGGTCGCGTGCTGCTGATTATGTGAGGTTCTTGTTGATCAACTCGATGATCGGCATGAACATGCTTAGACAAACGAAGGCAACCAGTGCAGCAACTCCGGCAACGACGAATGGCCGGACGGTTTCAAATGACGCATAGAGTCGGTGGTCTCGTCGCTGCTCAACATTGTCGGCGACTTGCCGAAGTGCCCACGGCAAATTGGACGCTCGCTCTGCTGACTCCAACAGTGCCTCTTCGTGTTTTGTGATCAACCGCTCACTGCGGAATTGTTGCCAACAACTTGTTCCGCTTTCCACATAATCTGCGATCCGTTGGATGCGGCGCGCAATGTCAGGGCGGTGATGACGTAAGGAAATGACATTCAGGCTTGCTGTCAATGTGTGGCCGCTGTCGACTGTGTTTGCCATATGACGCAATAACCACGCGGTGTCACCTCGCGGATATAGTTTGACCAGCCAGCCGAGACGAAGGTTGCTCCAACCCTGGTAGTAACCGATCCAAAGTCCCAAGACGATCGCGGCCGGAATCGCCAAGATCGGCAAGAACAAAAAAATGTAGTCGAAGAAGAAGTTTCCGACGTCGAGCAACGCTTGCGTAGAGCTTGGGATCTCGACGCCGAAATCTTGGAAGATTCGAAGAAACTTAGGAACGATGTAATAGAGTTGGAACGTGACCAGGAATCCAGTGGCCGTTAACAGTGTCGTATAATACATGGAAAACCACGACACAGATGAAATAAGCGACGAGAGCTCGACATTCTTGGTGTAGTGTGTCGCGGAGTCTCGCAAGGCTTTTTCCACGTCGCCGTTCTTTTCGGCGACGCCAATTGCTAACGCCGCGGACTTTGGAACTAGCCCAGGTAGCTGCTCTAACGCTTTTGATAGCTGAACACCTTCTCGCAGCCGTTCCGCTAGCTCAAGCGTGCGGAAACGATTCCACCAAAGTCTCGTTCGGGCGAACGCTTCGACTTCATCGGCCAGGTCACGATTCTGCCTGGACGAAATAGCTAAAATCCAAAGTAAGTAGGCTTGCTGCCCGCGCCGTTGACTTCCCAAGATCAGGACCAATGTTGCAACAAAGAACATCGGCAACACAAACGTGAACAACCCCGGAAGCAGGATTAACGCAAGTGGGAAAAGGATAAACGTCCATGAAAGTATCCTGACAATTCCCGTAAACCGCTCTAAGCGATTGAAGACGGCTGAGAGTTCTTGGCGTTCATCCTCTGAGAGAGATTCGTCTCGCAGTGAGCTGTGGTCAAATCCGCTGGCCTTTTCAGCTGTGCTCGAGAGGACCAATAGCAAGAAGCCGGATGCTGCGATAAATGTTCCAGCTAACGTCACCAGCAGGCCGAGTATGGCTAACTCACCTTCGAAATGGCCGGCGGCCAATGCGATGGCGAAGAACGCAAACGTTCCGATAACACAAAGGATTCCAAAGGAAGCTAGACCCCATCCGATCAGAATAATGCGCAGTCTAACTGACGATGTTTCGTAGAACGCTGCGTTTTTCTTAGCCCATTTCAGGCACTTCAGCTTGATCAACCCGATCGCGGGAATCAAAAGCAAGACAATGCCCAATGCTACCACTGCAAAAACTTCGGCTAGCAATGATTCCCTCTTTTGGTCTTAGTGCGAAATTGGCCCATTGTGTCGGTCGAGCGTGCTAGATTAGCGGACAGGTCCCCAGATCTTTTCCAGCAAATCGTACATGCCCGGATCATGTTCTTTCAGCTCAGCTCGAACGAAAGGGTAAAAGTCGTTGACGCCAAAGTAAGCCTCGGTCGACTCGGCAAAGTACTCTTTGTGATTGGTCAATCCGTAGTGCTTGACGGTTCGTCCGGTGTAGAGAAGGACTTTCTCATAAATGCCCTTCTTTTTGGCACTGTTGAAGGTTTTGATGATGTCAGCCTGGTCAAAGCTAAGCACTTGATCGTGGTACGAATGAGCTAACTCGTGCAACACGACATACGGATGCTTGGCCCACATGTGCCGATCGAAGAGCGCTTTCGCTCTGGGGATGTGGACATGCTTTTCCAATCGAGGGTCATGTTTGTGTGCGATCAACCATCCCTTGCTCGGATGGTACTGAATGTTGCCAAGCACCGGATTGCGAAGCTCGACCCAAATTCGCAGCTTTTGCAGTTCTGCGACTCGCTCTTTAGGAACAATGTACTTCACTCGCTGCAGGTGATTGGCAAGAGCGGTAAGAGCCTTTTCGCCGACTTCCTTGTTCTTCTTTTCAAGCAATAGTGGGTCGACCGCAATCGTCCAGCCTTCGATTTTCTTCTCAACAGGGTCGTAGAACTTCTTTTCTTCCGCCAAGAGCGAGGAAGTGAGCGTGACGAGTAACAGCAGCGTTGTTAGGGATCGAAGCATGAGGTTGTCTCTTCAATGACTGTCAGTCTGTGGAATCTCGACAAAGGGTTCGTCGTCCTTGATGACGCACAGGGCAAAGTACCAAGTCACACCAATTTGAACCACCCAGGGCAAGACCACGGCCCAAAACACCCAAGCCGGCATCCCAAACATCAACGATGGTGCGTCGAGTCGTTCGGATTCCGATGGATAACCCATCAAGCCGGCAATCGTCCCGGTGACTAGCAGCCCCGCGAACCACATTGCGATCACGAGCAATGATTCTTTCCGACACTGTTTTACGTGTGCGGCTTGAGTGCTGTAAAAGTTCATACCGTTTCTCAGCTAACACTTGTAACGTTCGGTCGGCTGCTGAACGAGCTCGCGATCACGCTTCTTCTGGAAGTTCGTTAGCACACTTCTGAATTAGCTCGGCCACGTTGACGTTTTCGGCTTGCCCGTCGTAGTTGAGCAATGTTCGGTGGCGAAGGATTTCGTCGGAGAAATATCGAATGTCGGAAAAGGCAACGTGCGCGCGACCTTGGCTTAAGGCTCGTACGCGAGCGGCGCGGATCAAGGCTTGAGCAGCACGTGGGCTGGCTCCCCATTTGACGAACTGCTTAACTTCATCCGGAGCATATTCCGTATTGGGATGCGTGGCGAGGACCAGTCGCACCGCGTAATCTCGCAGAGGATCGACGACGACGACCTTGTCCAACACTTTGCGAAGTTGCAAAATTCGTTCGGAATCCAACACCTTTTCCGGCTCGATCGGCTGTTTCAAGATCGTGCGATTGACGATTTCGTTTAAGTCTTCCCGAGTGACGAAGGGGACTTCGACTTTGAACAAGAACCGGTCCAACTGAGCTTCGGGAAGTGGATACGTTCCTTCTTGCTCGAGCGGGTTTTGTGTGGCCATCACGAAGTACGGTTGCTTCATATGAGTGACTTTGCCATCGACGGTGACAGTTCCTTCTTGCATCGTTTCCAGCAAGGCGGACTGCGTCTTTGGCGACGCACGGTTGATTTCGTCAGCCAGTAACAGCTGAGTAAAAATCGGGCCACGACGAAACTCGAACTGGTACCGCCCGGACTCGTCGGTGTTCATGATGTTCGTGCCGATGACGTCGGCGGGCATTAAGTCGGGCGTGAACTGAATTCGGCTGAAGTCCAACTCCAACGTTCGCGACAGTGCCTTGATCAATTCTGTTTTGCCAAGGCCCGGGACACCTTCTAGCAAGACGTTGCCGCCGCAGAAAAGTGCTGTTAGCGCGGCTTCGACGACGCGGTCTTGGCCAACGATGACTTTGCCAATTTCAGCTCTGACTTCAGCAAATCGCTCCTTAAACTCGTTTGCTTCGGCCTGTAATTCCGTTGAGGATGTTTCCGGTTGATCCATTCGGGGTGCTCTCTGATGTATGTCTTTAGTAATAACTCGAATTGAGTGTGCTATTCGTCGTCGCGGTCCTCATTGCGTTTGCGTTTCATGGCAAGCAGTCGGCCAGTTGTCGACGAGGTGTCGGCGGCTGGTAACTCTGGCGCCGGTGGCGCTTCAGACGGTTTGCGTCCGGCTGAAGCTACCGGATTCTTCGTTGGTCTTGGCGTAGACGATGTATAAAACGGAGCCGCCGTCACATCATCGCGGCGCGCGTTGATTTGAGAATCGACGGCTTGCTTTCGTTTCAGCAAGGCGCCCATTGTTTGTGTCGACTGAGGAGCCTTCTGTCCCAATCCAAGCCAGCCCTTGATGACTTTCAAGTCGATCTGAATCCGCCGGAATGCGACGTCCAATGGAATCATGCAAGCCAGTCCGATCAGGAACCAGTCGAAGATGGGGCTTGAGCTTTGTTTGGGCTTGCGGCGAGTTTGATAGATTTCGTTGGCCCGCTGCTGTGCTTTGGTCAAGCCGTCCGTTTCCGGGCCCGGCTCGTACGACAATACCTTGCCACCTGTATCCTTCGCGATCTCTTCCAAAATGATGGGATTCGATCGGAACCGAAGATACTCAGGAGAGTAAGGAACGATGAAGCCTCCATTGGCTCGCTCGGTTCGTTCGCCGGCGGCGCCTTGAGCGATGACTTGATAGCGTCCCTTGCCCCATAACGAGACCGACGCCTGATAGCGACGTGGTCCGATTTGCTTCAGTTGTACCGATTCCGTTTGGCCGCGTGGTCCAGCGATGCGAGCCTTCACGTCGAGGAATGATTCCTCGGGATGAAAGTCCTCGACCATGATCACGCCTTCGCTGCCCGACGTGTAGGTCCACATCCGCAAGTGGTTCTGCTTTTCCACCCGAGAGACACTGGTGACCAATTGTTGCACAAAGGCTTGATACTGATCCCAACGCAACCAATCAGCGCCCCAGTTCCGTGATAGGTCAGAAGTGAAGGCTGCCGTTGTTCCCAATCCATAACGCCACTTGGCCAGCACTGGATCGATTTCGCCGGTGACCTCGTCTTTTGAGGGAGTATGCAAGATTTGCTCGGACCGTTCTTTAATCGACGTCAACACGTAACCGTGAAGCGGTGGCAAACCATCAAGCCCCTTCAAGATTGGCGATGGGAAGCCGACAACCGGCGTCATTATTTCGTTTTGGATCATCGACCGTTTGAGCGTCTTCGACTCCTTGATAAAGATCGAAGGTAGCAACGATGGGTCATCAGGGAAGTAATAGCGGCCACCGGTTACCTCGGAGATGGAACGCATCTTCGAGATGTCTTGGCCACCGTGCGGAAAGATGGCGACCATCGAAATGCTGATCTTCTCTTTAATATAGTCGTCAATCATCGCCGGCGCCGGTGCCTGTGGATCGCCGTCGGAGATAATGATCATGTGCTTGGCCGAAGCGTCGCTCTTCTTCAGACCTTCTAAACCAAGCCGCATCGTGTTGGCGAAGCTAGGCATATCACCGATCATCGCTCCGTTGATTTTTGGGACAAGCTTTTCGTATTCCGAAGCAGGCGTGAGCTCGAACAACCACTGTTCGCCGCCCGCACCATATACCAAGACGCCGACTTCGTCTTGATCGCCCAGCACCTTGATGGCTTGCTTCGTGATCCGCTTGCCCCAAGTGTTTCCTTCTGCGAACTCGCAAGTATGCAAGATGATCGCGAGCGCACCTTTCGGCAGCACTTTCTTGTTGGTGATATCCATTGTGACTGGCAAGGCATCTTCGATCACCGTGCGATGATAACCGCCGGGGCCGTAGCTGTTCTCGCCGCCGACCATCATGAAGCCGATGCCCATGTCATAGACGGCATCGTGCATCGCTTTTAGTTGGATCGTGTCGAAGGTATCGGCAGAGACGTTGTTGAAGATCACCAGATCGTAGGGTAGCAGCGTCAGCGAATCGCGAGGGAACTCGTAGGCCGACATCGTCTCAACGGCACGCTTGCCTTGTTGAATCGCTTTGACCAAATCCGCCCAGTCGCGAGAATCACCGCCGGGTTCGGTGACGATCAAGACCTTGCCTTCACCTTCAACGTAGATGTAATTGATGACGGTGTTGTTCTGTTTCAAGTTGTCGTTATCGTTGTCGACCTCGATCGTGGCCGAGTACTCGTAGTAACCCGGCTCGCGCAAGTAGATCGGGATGCTGACGCGATTCTTGCCCTCTTTGAACTCGACGGGTTCTTCGGCGATGATCTTGCCATTTTCCCGAAGATAGATCGTGCCAGTTCCCGATTTGAGCGACGACAGCACAGCCGACGCTACGTAGTTCTCACCAAGCTTGACCATCCTCGGCAACTCAAGCCGCTCGATCCAAACTTCTTCGTCGTAGTCGTACTCAATCGGCAAGATGTCGACGGAGATTTCTCGCGCCTTCAGTTCTTTGATCGTCTGCTTGAAACTTCCAGCGGTCTCCGTGCCGTCGCTAATCAAGACAATCCGGCCGCGACTTTCTTCAGGCAACATCGCTGCCGCCAATGACAATGATTGCTCAAGGTCTGTGGCGTCACGGTCGATCCGGGAGTTCAATGCTTCGAACGGGAACGAGATTCTCGGTGGCAACTCGACAGCAGCATTTCGCCCAAACACGACCAGCCCGGCTTCGTCCTTTTCCGGCTTGTGCTGAACGGTTTCCGTGACGAATCCCAGTGCCTTGTCGGTCGAGTTATCGCCGATTGAGTCCGAGATATCGATCGCGTAAACGACCGAGAGCACGTCGCTTGTCCGGACGGCTCGCGGTTCGGCCATCAGCATGACGAAAAGGCCAACCAGCGAGAGTCTCACTGTCATCACCATCACCGCGCGACCGCGAGTCAACCCGCTGTACCCGACGACGGACATCCACCAGACCCAAATTGATGCCAACATAAAGACGAAGGCTTCTGGGTTGGCAAAGAAGAGCGTCTGCGACAGGTCTAGATAAAGACAAACACCCGCATAGATGGCCAAAAACACGATGAGTGAAATTGCCGAACGCCATGTCACTGTTTGTCGCGGTGCAGGAAACACGCTTCGTAGAATGCGTTTGAACATCAAACGAGCTCCGATAACCAATCCGTGAGTGGTACAAGCGTGAGAGAGTGCCGTTCTTGGTATTCGCCTCAGAGGAGGTTGTCTTGTTAGGAAATACTCGGAATGTCGAATTCATCCGACAAGACAAAGCCCACGAGCAACGGCTCTTTTGTCGCCCAGCGCAGACGATCCGCGCATGTCAGGGCAACGAGGATATTCTAATGCTTTGCTTATCGGCTTTCGACAGTGAAATCCGCGAAACTTTAGATCGACAAAAATGCCAGAATTGTCTTGCATCGATCGAGATACACGGCGATTCACAATGATTGATGCATAGAAACGTCGAAATACCACGCGTGGAAACACCGCCCCCGACTTCAAGTCGGGGGTTACGCGTCTCTGCACTACGTGGTTCACTAGTGCAAAGACGTGTAACGCCTGAGTTAAACTCAGGGGCGGTTGATCGAAACTTGCCGATAGCCACTCGTGTAGCAGGCTACGAAGCCTGCATTCCATGTAGACTTCGATGGACTTTCTTCTGATTCTTGAATAGGCGAAGTGGTTTGAAGTACGGTATGCGAACCCACTCAAACACCACTGATGGAGTTACCCGAATGAAGAATCCCCCGAGGTTGGTCGCACTTTTTCTTATCATGCTGGCGACATGTTGCTTCTCAACAAATGTCCAGGCCGCCGAGAAGTTGCCGAACTTTGTCATCATTTTCATGGATGACATGGGATACGCTGACATCGGCCCCTTCGGCGCGAAAGATTATCCGACGCCGAATTTCGATCGCATGGCCAAAGAAGGCCGCGTCTTCACGGATTTCTATGTGACTCAAGCCGTCTGTTCGGCATCGCGAGCAGGACTCTTGACCGGTTGCTACAACGTTCGAATCAACATTCGCGGAGCACTCGGCCCGAAATCCAACATTGGCATTAACAGCGACGAGGTGACGTTCGCCGAAATCTGCAAGCAAAAGGGCTACGCAACCGCCTGCTATGGCAAGTGGCATTTGGGGCATCACAAGAAGTTCTTGCCAATGCAGCACGGCTTTGACGACTACTTCGGCCTGCCCTATTCCAACGACATGTGGCCCTATCATCCGGGTGTGTTGCACTTGCCCATGAAAGAACGACTGAAACGCTGGCCGCATCTGCCACTGATCGACGGCAACGAAGTCATCAACGCCCAAGTAACCGGTAAAGACCAGGAACAACTGACGACTCAATACACTGAGCGAACGATTCAATTCATCGAAAAGAATAAAGACCGCCCGTTCTGCGTCTACTTGCCTCACAGCATGGTACACGTGCCGCTTTATGTTTCCGACAAGTTCAAAGGCAAAAGCGACGGGGGATTGTTCGGCGACGTGATGATGGAAGTCGATTGGTCCGTCGGGCAAATTCTGGACACACTCCGCAAGCACAAGTTGGACGACAACACATTGGTGATCTTCACTTCGGACAACGGCCCGTGGCTCAGCTATGGTGATCACGCGGGGTCAGCCGGTCCGCTGCGTGAAGGCAAGGGCACGATGTTCGATGGCGGTTGCCGCGAATCAACCATCATGTGGTGGCCTGGCAAGATTCCCGCAGGCACTGAGTGCAACGAGCCCGCGATGACGATCGATATTCTCCCAACGATGGCGGCCCTAATTGGAGCCGACCTGCCAGAACACACAATCGACGGCAAAAACATCTGGCCGCTAATCGCCGGCGAGAAAGATGCCAAGAGCCCGCATGAAGCGTACTTCTTTTATTACGGTAGCCAATTGCAAGCCATGCGAATGGGCCGTTGGAAGTTGCATTTCCCCCACGGATACCGGACACTTGCCGGGCGCAAAGGTGGGACCAAAGGCATTCCAGTCAGGTATTCACAGGACAAGATCGGGTTGTCTCTGTTCGACCTCAAAACAGATGTTGGTGAGTCAACCGACGTTAAGGACAAACATTCAGAAGTCGTCAAAACGATGCAGAAGCTTGCCGATGGAATCCGCAAGGAGTTAGGTGATGGCAAGATGACGGGAGCTGGAGTCCGCCCGCCTGGCAAACTTTAATCATAGTAACCCGACGCGTAAGCGAGGGACTGGTCACACGTATTCACAAACGGTGACTCTGGCTTGCGAACACGTGTGACCAGTCCCTCGCTTACGCGTCGGGTTTCTATGCAGATCGCAAGACGTCGCGATTGCATCCATACCAACTTTGTGATGTTGTGACGCTTCGTTTAACGCCGAGCCAGCAGGCGACGGCAACTGGGGCATCAATTCCCTTCAACATTTTTCGGAATTACAAAATGAGCGACGCCAGAGTGAGCGGCATTGTCGATGTTGTCGAAGAGACGAAGTCCTACGGAAAAAACAACTTCCAAAAGCGGCTTGTCGTGATTCGCCAAGACGGCGAGCGATTCACGAACTACATCCCAGTCGAGTTCCTTCAAGCTCGATGTGCTGATGCTGACAGCATCAACGTCGGCGACGAAGTCGAAGTC
>PBMZ01000004.1 GCA_002722955.1 Planctomycetaceae bacterium
TCTCCTCTCCTTGTCACCGTGTCTCCTCGTCCTTCTCGTATTTCCGCCAATCGCTAACGCAGCGGAATTGGAAGTCGTATCAAGCCCACGCGTCACGGTCGTCGAACGAGTGGGCATCACGGGTGGCGGCTATCCCGTGATCGCCGGTGATCGAGTGTTATGTTTCTATCCCAATCACCCGGATGATTATGGTGAGACGAACGGGATCGGCTCGGCGATATCAACGGACGGCGCTCTGACTTGGAAACAAGGGCGCGACAATTGGCCGATGACGAAGATGGTCGACCTTTGGGCCGAGCGTCTGAAGAACGGCAACCTGTTGGCCTTTGGAATCAAATGGGTGCCTGATCCCGAGTCGCGTCGCCATCCCAAGCTTCCCGAAGTTCCCGACGACGCTTACCAAATTGGCATCTCCAAAGATCACGGCAAGACTTGGAAGATTGAGCGAGCGACGATCGATTGTCCACCGGAACTTGGTGGCATCGCGCGACCGCTGGCTCACATGATCGAGCGTGAAGACGGTTTATTGCTCATGCCCGCTTACGTTTGGAAAAAGGCGGGCAACAAAGTCGTGTTGTTAGAAAGCAGTGACGGCGGCCGAGCGTGGAACGTTCGCTCACTGATAACGACAAACGCCGCAATGCTCAAAGCAGGAGCCCGCGTCGTCACACCTTGGCAAGAAACCACCATCTCGCCGACCACAGATGGAGACATGCTGGCGATCATTCGAACGGGAAGCACAATAAAGTCTAAGCTCGTTTCCTTACGTTCAACCGATGACGGCAAGACTTGGGGAAAGCCAATCGTTCTTCCGTTTGCCGGCAAGCTGCCCACACTGCATCTCTTGCCGAACGGCGTCCTAACCGCCACGACAGCGTTGAGCCGCAACCATTGCCGCGTCTATCTGTCCGCCGACGGAACTGGCCTCAAGTGGAGCGACGCGTTTGTCATCAGCAGTCTAACGGGCGGCAATGTCGGCATCGCGATGTCCGGTAAAAACACGCTCATTCTCACAACACCCGCGAATCGTCGAGTTGATTCCTGGATGTTACGTGTTGGCCCGAGACCCTCGTCAACAAAGGCGCTCGCTGCGCCAACCAATCTCGATCTCAAGAAAGGCATATTGACTTGGACAGCCTCGCCCAACGCAGTCGCCTATCGTGTCACACCGATACTGATCAAACCGGGAAAGCTTTACCCAACGACGCAAGTTCAACCGTATGCCACTATCCGAACGAATGATGATTCTTGTCGCTTATACCTTCGACGGCGATTATTGCTCGGAAGCAGTTATGCCTTTGAAGTTGCCGCAGTCGACGCGACAGGGCAAGTTTCTCTTGCCACGCGGAGCCAGGAGTTTCAAATGCCATAACGGTATCGATGCAGTCGTATGTGCATCATTGTGAGGCTCCACTGCAGACGGTCGTGCTCGTCATGTCTTTCGAAAGGCCGTGCTGCTTAATGGCTGGATGAGTCGGTCCAGGATATACTGATTTCCGCCCATGTCACGCAACGATTGATGCAATGAGGCTCAAGATGATTTGTTTAACGCGAAAAATTCTTGTCGCGAAGATCGCGGTTTGCTGGTTTGTGATTGCCTCTTCGGTGGTCGCCTTAGCCGACGAATTCGTCCCCGCTAAGGACATTCAAGTTCCCGCTGGCTTTGTTGTTGAGCATGTAACGGATTCGTCGCTTGTTCGGTATCCGATGCTCGGTGCGTTTGACGATGTGGGGCGTTTGTTCGTTTGCGAGAGTGCTGGCAAGAACCTCGATGCCGAGCAGTTGCTCAAGCAGTTGCCGAATTCGGTGAAGATGTTGGAAGACACCGACGGCGACGGGCGTTTCGACAAGGCCACCGTATTTGCGGACAAGATGACATTGCCCAGCGGCGCGGTTTGGCATGACGGGGCTTTGTATGTGGCCAGTCCGCCGAGCATTTGGCGGCTCGAAGATACCGACGGTGATGGCGTTGCGGATCGGCGAGACGAGATTATCACGGGCTTCAACTTCCGCGGTCACGCCGGGGACGTACACGGTCCGATTCTTGGACCGGACGGGCGGTTGTATTTCACCGACGGTCACATGGGGCACGAGATTCTGGATAAAGATGGCAAAGTGCTGAGCAAAGGAAGCTCGTCGCGCGTCTTTTCATCGCGGCTTGACGGTAGTAATCTGGAAACTTTCTGCGGCGGCGCGATGGCGAATCCGTCGTCGGTCGCCATGACGGAAGACGGCGAAGTGTTTTCGGTCACGACCTTCTTCTACTACGGCGAGGACCGCATTCGACACGATGCCTCGTTTCATTGCGTGTACGGTGGCGTCTATCCGCGAGACCGATCGTTTGTGCGCAGCGAACTCAAGTCGACAGGTCCGGTGCTTCCTGGATTGACGATCTATGGCATGAGCGCTCCGTCCAACATTATGACGTATCGCAGCGATGGGTTTGGCACGGACTACACGGGCAACCTCTTCATTTCTCACTTCAACACGCGGACCGTGGCTCGCGTGCAACTCAAGCGAGATGGTGCGACGTTTCAAGCTGACGAGAAACCGTTTCTGAGTTCAAAGAATCCGGACTTTCACCCGTGCGGAGTGATCGAAGATGCCGATGGCAGTTTGCTTGTGATCAACACTGGCGGGTGGTTCAAGATCGGCTGCCCGACGAGTAGCCTGCAACCACAAGTGCTGGGCGGCATCTATCGAGTTCGACGCAAAGACCACCCGACAACACGCGATCCGCGCGGCTTGAAGATTGATTGGAAGAATGAAACTGCGGAACAACTGGCGTCGCGTTTGGGAGACAAACGGTTTGTCGTGCGCGATCGTGCGATGAACGCGTTCGTGAAGCGTGGTGACGAGGCGGTCGAAGCACTGTCACAGAAGTGGCTGGGGCTTCCAGCCCCAGCGCTGGGACACGATGTCCCAGTCGCAAACGCTGTCTGGACACTCTCGCGTATTGGCTCACCTTCTGCTCTTACAGCGATTCGAAGTGCACTCAAGCATGCCGATCAAAGAGTTCGTTTCGCAGCGGCGACTTGCATTGCACGGCATCGAGACGCCAAAGCGCTGAAGCAACTGATCAAAACGGTTGAGCACGACGAGCCCGCCATTCAACGTCAAGCCGCTATGGCATTAGGACGACTCGGCGACTCGAAAGCTGTGCCGGCGATTCTGAAATCTCTCGCGAAAGCCGACGATCCCATGCTTTCACACGCGTTGGTCTTCGCCCTCATCGAGATCAATGATCCCAACGCGACTTTGCCCGGACTTCATAATTCATCGCCACGCGTCCAGCGCGGGGCATTGGTTGCATTGGATCAAATGGACAAGGGCAAATTGACACGCGAACAAATCGCACCGCTGGTGAAAACTAATGATGCCGCTCTCACGCACGCGGCTCTGGAGATCATCCTTCTCAACAGGGATTGGGCAGATTTGGCAGCAGGCTTGCTCGCAAAGTGGCTCGCTGAATCCGAACTCTCAGATCGACGGCAAGGCTTACTAAAGAAGTCACTCTTCGCGTTGAATGGGCAGCCCTCGATACGCGACGTCATTTCACGATCGCTGGGAAACTCGCAGATTTCCGAGAGTTCTCGCGTGATGCTGTTGGGTGTAATCGCCCGCTCGTCGGGCAACTTGCCGAACACTTGGCGTGAACATCTTCTCGACGGCCTGCGATCATCAAGTCAAACCGTCGTCGAACATACCCTCGACACAGTGGCTGCGAAGCATGCGGGGCAATTTGATAAACAACTCTCGTCATTTGCACAGAATTCGGCGACGCCCGTCAAACAACGAGTGAAAGCCATCAGCATTCTATTGCAGGGGCGTGACGGCTTGAGCGATCAGCACTTCTCACTGCTGCAAGGACAATGCGGCGACGAGGCGGAATTCGCAACAAGACAAGAAGCCGCTCGTGCATTGGGCAACGCGAAACTTTCATCGCAGCAGCTCAACGAAGTCATGGTCATGGTTTCGCAGGCCGGCCCCTTGGAACTGCCTCTGTTTCTGAACGCATTCTCCAACGCTTGGCAACGCGACTCCGCCAGCGAGCTTGGTTTGCGTCTCGTCACGAATCTGAAAACCGCGCGGAGCTTTGCAAGCGTCACTGAAGCTCAGTTGACCAACCTCTTCAAGGGAGCCCCCGCGGAAGTGCGAAAGGCGGCTGAACCGTTGTCGGAACAATTGGCTGAAGAACAGGCCAAGTCGCTGCGAACCGTATTGAAGACTTCCTTCAGTCTCATCGGTGGCGATCCTGTGCGTGGCAAGGAAATCTTTTTCAGCAAGACGGCCCTGTGTTCCGCCTGCCATAAAGCCGACGACAAGGGAAATCAAATCGGCCCCGACCTTCGCAACATCGGCAAAGTCAGAAGTCACCGCGATCTGCTTGAGGCGATCTTGCTGCCNAGTGCTTCNTTCGCNCGCGGNTTCGAAAGCAAAACCGTATCGACNTTATCNGGACAAACCCACNCNGGAGNNATCCGNCGNGAAACGGACGACACNNTCACNCTGTTTAATTCNCAGCGTCANGAAGTGCTNATNAAGCGGACGGAAATCGAAAAGATCGCGACATCGAAAGTCTCCATCATGCCAGCCGGGCTGGAACGCTCGCTTACGTCGAACGATTTGCGTGACTTGCTGGCGTACTTGAAGACGTTGCAGGGGCAAACGCCAGTCGCCGAGTCAAAAATCAGCGCGACCACTTTCGAAGACATCCACGTCGTCAAGATGCCCAAACGAGAAGCCGGTTATCGCAGTATGATCGGCGACATCGTTCCGCTCAAAGACGGCAGGCTGCTGCTGGCCTACAAGAGCTTCGGCGGTCACGGCATCAAAGAGGGAGCGATCGGTGCCAGCATCTCAAAGGACAAAGGACGCACTTGGGGCAAACTGTTCACGCTGCTTCCCCAACCGAGTCTCTATCCGTCGTTCGCGTATGCTCACCCAGGCTTTATTCGGCTCAAGAATGGCAACATTCTGATGTCCTATATCTATGACAACGTCACCACGCCGCGGTCGTCGCACAGCTACTTTCGCATCTCTACCGATGAGACCAAGACCTGGTCGGATCAGTACGTGTTGACGACGTCCGGCGGTGTGAACATGGTCCACAACGACAAGTTGCTCCGGCTTTCCGATGGACGATTGATCGCGCCCGCTGAACATGAATTGCAAGAGGCAAATAATGACCACCGAGGCTATGTCAGCCGCGTGTTCTATTCCGACGATGAAGGGAAGAGCTGGTGGCCAAGCAAGAACACCGTCGATGTACTGCCTGTCGAAGCTCAAGAGCCGCAAGTCGTGGAACTGAAAGACAAACGGTTGATGATGCTTTGTCGCACTTACAGCGGTTACGTCGTGCGATCGTATTCGAATGATCGAGGTCTAACTTGGAGCAAAGGTGAATCACTGCACGACTTGAAACTTTCTATCAACTCGTCGGCGATCAATCTGGATCGCATCCCATCAACGGGTGACTTAATCCTGCTACGCTGCACTGGCGGAGAACGCGGCAAGTACCGTCGCACGCCGTTTGTCTCGGCAATCTCAAAAGACGAAGGCCGCACATGGATTCAAGAACGCATAATCGGCGGCGATCTAGAAAACGATTACGGTTATCCAAGTTTGACGTTCTTAGACGATGTGGCCATCATCAGCTACCACAAACGCGACGGACTCTACGTCGCCCGCATCCCCGTGAAATGGTTTTACAACAAATGACTACACGACACCTTGCTCCTTTCTTCTGGGCGATCTTGTTCCTCGTCACCACGACTGCCAAACTTCAAGCCGATCACAACAAGATGCGGCAGCGTGTGTATCGGGGCGGGATCAGCCGACACATGGCTTGCGACAGTAAAGGGATTTGTTACCTGCTTGTGCCGTCGTCTCGGTCGGAAAGCGCGCGAGCGTTCGAGTTGAAGGTCTCGCGGAAACCGCGTCCGGAATCAATTTCTGATTTTTCTGCGACGGTCGCGTTACCTGCCCTGAAAGAGGCGTCCAACGCACCGCTGTTCTCCGCTGGTTTCACTGTTGATTCAACCGACCGACTCCATTTGATCTGCACGACTGAGGACGGGCTAACCGCTTACAGTTTGATTGAGACGGCATCACTGCGAAGCGGAAAGAGCAAGTGGTTGAATCCTGCGACTGGAAAAGACGGCGTGTTGGAAATTGCGACAGGCCGCTCCTGGGCGGGAGATATTTGCCGGGCTCCCAATGGGCAAATCTGGCTTGCCTGGTCAGTCGATGGTGCCGACTCGCAAGCGACGATGCATCTTGGAACGGTCCGCGATGGAAAGTGGCAATCCTTTGAAGTCGGTGGCGGCAAGAAGCTCTATCCTCCTTCATTGCTGATTACACGTGATGGAACCTTTCATGTGGTCACCAGCGACAGAATCGGTTTGGCGTACCATTCGACGGGTAAAGTCTCCGAGTTGGCCTCGAAAAACGATTGGAAGCTCGAGCGGAGTCATTCGGGGCTCCGGCCTGCTTTGTCTGAGGTAAACGGCCGAGTTCTCGCCGTTCATGAATCGGGAGACTCGGTGAAGTACACCTTTCTGGAAGGTGAGAAGAAGCTGAAGCCGGCCTTCCCGTTGACGGACTTGGACAGCCGGTTGGTTTGGGACACGGTTCACTCACCGCGACTTGTCGTTGATCGGTACGGCGTGCCCTGGATGTTCTTTATTGACTCGACGCGGCAACACATCTTTTACTCGCGCTGGCTGGGTACGCGCTGGAGCCCGATCCTGAATAGCTTCTGGTTGACGCGAAACACGGCTCGATTTGAAGACAACCACCTATCGATCGATTGGCTAGATGTGGAACATGGACTCGGTGACGAAAAATCGTCGATTGGGATCGCCATCGGACATAACAGCTTGCATCCGGACACCAAGTTTCACGTGCTGCCAGTTCCATCGCTCAAGGCCGACGTTGGCAACAAGGTCTTGTTCTTGGACTTGAAAGAAGTCCAGCACATTGATGGCCTCGACTTAAAAGTCAACACGGCACAAAAGCATCCCGATCCAGTGATCACCGCCGGACGTCGCACCGACTTCGATTCTCAAGGTGCCGGGAAACTGGCGGTCATCAAGCAGAACGGTGTTTATCGAGCTTGGTATACCGGGATGTATCGCGAGCCCGGATCGGAATGGCCGACCAGCGGCATGTATCCGCACACTCGAGTGGGATACGCGGAAAGTTCTGACGGCATTCATTTCGAGAAGAAGCCGCTTGGGCTGAAGCCATTTGGCAAGAACAACCGCACGAACATCGTCGGTGGTCTGCCAGCAACCGCTATCTTTAAACCGATCGTCCCGACGGGAATGCACATCGATTCCGCCGATCCGGACCCGAGCCGTCGCTACAAGTTTCTGACATGGTCCGCCAACCCACCCGCTCGAAAGTTGGCAAACCCTGACGGCGTCGACGAGCAAACCTGGACGCTCTGGACGTCTCCCGACGGAATCCGCTGGAAGCAGGCCAGCCGCGGCGGTATGCGATACCCGGGCGGAATGCCGTCTTCGTTCTCGCCGCAATCGCTATTTCATGATGCCGACGAGACGGACCCTGCCAAGAAGTACAAGGCGTACGGCTTCATGGGTCTCAACAACGACCGACGCGGCTCGGGTTACGGTTACAGCGCGGACGCGATCGAGTGGACGGCCGATCCTCGCAATCCCGTATTCGACGCCTGGGCGCGAGCCACCCCCGTTGTGAGAAACGGCAAGGTCCATCAGATTCATGACGCCGTTGTCTGGAAGTATCGCCAGTACTATCTGGCTCTGTATCAGTACCAAACGAACGGGGAAGAGCACACCATCGAGTTGGCCATGAGCCGCGACGGCGAGAATTTCTCGTATATCCAACCCGGCGCCGAGGTGGTACGCCGAGGTGAAGGCGACCAATGGGATTGCGACGCGATCGCACCGTCCGTGCCGCTGATGGACGAGGACAGCATCAAGGTCTACTACACCGGTTATCGATTCAGCCGAACGAAATTCATTGAAGGAGAACACTCCTGCGGCTTGGCGAAACTGCGTCTCGACGGATTCACGAAGCTGACTTTGGAAGACGGTCGAGATCAAGGAAGCGTCACGACGATTCCCGTTGAGCGAGGCAACGCAACTGAACTGCAAGTCAACGCGTCTTGCGCTAAAGGTAGCCGGATTGAGGTTGAGCTAATCGACCCGGTATCTGGCAAGACCTTGCCGGGATTCTCGCGCGAAGATTGCACTCCGATGACGACCGACTCGCTCACTCACCGAGTGGCTTGGGGAACTCGCAGCCTTGCCGATGTTCGCAATTCATCGTTCCAGATCCGGTTTCATCTAACCGCATCAAACGACGGGTCGCCAGACTTGTACTCTTTCGAGTTTAAGAAGTAGAAGACGCAACGATGAATCAACTTCAGACATCCGCTGCACTCGCATGGGCCATTACATTGGTCTTCTCCGCGATCGGTCATTCTGCGGAACCTATCGATATCAGTTCGCGGCGGGAGCTGTTCGTCGACAACCATCTGATCGACAAGCTGGTTGGCAAGGCCGAGTTGCGGTTGCACCGTCCGACTCCACGGGAAATCGTGATGAGGCATGACGAGCCGTGGGAAGGCAATAACACGAGCTATCGCTGCGTGTTCAAGGACGGTGACCGCTATCGCATGTACTATGTCGGATGCCATTCGACGTTTAACGAGAAACGTCAGTTGATCATCGGGCCGTCCAGCTTCTGTTACGCGGAAAGCGACGACGGCATTCACTGGCGAAAACCTGAACTTGGCCTGTGCGAGTTTAAAGGCTCGAAAGACAACAACATCCTGATGAATGCCACCGCGGCCGTTCAGCACAATGTACGACTGGGAGCCCCGGCCGTTTTTCGGGACGACAATCCAAAGGCCACGCAAGACGCACGCTACAAGACGTTTATGCAGTCCCGCAGGCCGCTGCCGCTGGGCATGGTGCCGATGAAATCGCCCGACGGTATTCACTGGTCGCCGATGAGCGACATGCCGGTTATCACGGACGGCGCGTTTGACTCGATGAATCTTGGATTCTGGGACAGCGAACGCCGTGAGTATCGTGCCTTCTGGCGAATCTTCACGGGAGGCACGACGAACGCCAAAGAATGGAAACCCGCCGGCGTACGAGCAATCCGAACAGCGACGTCGAAAGACTTGTTTCACTGGGAGGCTCAGGCCGATCTGAGATACCAGAGTTCCCTCGAAATCGAATTGTACGAGAACGGGATTCACCTCTATCACCGCGCGCCGCATTTGCTGATCGGTTTGCCAGTCCGTTACGTCGATCGAGCCGGTGCTCCATCCACGACTTCTCCGGATGGCAGCGACCAGGCCGACTCGGAACGCGTCCGCAACTGGCCGGTGTCTCTGCGAGCACTGCCGGACTTTGAACAGCGCCAGATACGCTCGTCGTTGAGCGAGCGATATGGCACGGCCATCACCGAGAGTCTGTTCATGGCCAGCCGCGACGGAGTGAACTTTCATCGCTGGGACGAAGGCTTCCTACGCCCCGGCCCCGAACGACCGGGCACCTGGAACTACGGCCATCAGTTTATCGGCTGGCACAGTGTGGAGACGGCATCGACCCTGGAAGGTGCCCCTAACGAACTCTCGCTGTACGGGACCGAGGGTGTTTGGCTCGAGAAGCAAGGAAAAGTCGTTCGGCGATATACACTGCGTCTTGACGGCTTCGTTTCCCTTCAGGCTCCAATGAGCGGCGGCGAGCTGATCACCAAACCGTTGAAGTTCGCGGGCTCGCAACTCGCCATGAACTTCGCTACGTCGGCGGCCGGTAGCGTGCAAGTCGAGGTTCAAGACGCCGATGGCAAACCGATTCCCAGCTTCGCGCTGGCCGATTGTGATGAGCTGTTCGGCGACTCGATCGATCGTACGGTGTCCTGGAACTCTAGCGCCGATGTGAGCAAGCTTTCTGGCAAAACCGTTCGGCTCAGATTTGTTCTCAAGGACGCAGACGTCTACGCGTTTCAATTCACCAAGGACCAATCTTCACGATGAATTACATGAAGTCCACGATCTGTTTGACCTTGTTGTGTGCGCTTTCGGCTACCAATGCAAAGGCACAGTCGGTCACCGGCGTGCCAATTGAAAAGGCTCGCATCTGTATCACGGGTTTTGACCACAATCGCCCCGATCCGTTTCCCGGCCTGGGAGACTTCATCGGCTGGGTGGGCGACATGGTGCGGCTAAAGAACGGTGATTTGATGTTTACCCATTCGGCCGGTTACTGGCATGTGTCGTTCGCGACGCCGATTGTACTGAATAAGAATCTGGTCGAGCCGTACAAGAAAGCGGGACTCGACTTGAATCACAAAGCACCGACCGGCGGCCGAATCATGGCTTGCCGATCGAGCGACAATGGGAAGACATGGTCGAAGCCGGAGCTGGTCTATAATGGAAAACTCGATGCCGGTCCGAGTGCGACGTGCGTGACCAACAAAGGCACGGTCATTCAAATCATCAACGTGCAGGCATCGTGGTACGGATTTCCCGAAGCTCCCAAAGGGCATCAGAAACTCAACACGCAGCAGCTCTACATTCGTTCGACCGATCATGGACGTACTTGGAGTGAACCCAAGCCGCTGAAGAGTTCCGGCACATATTACACCCGCGGGCGATCGCGAATCTTGCAGCTTCCCGATGGCGGACTGTTGTGGATGTGTTACGACATGAATCAGGGTGGCGGTTTGCTTGACGGCACGATTCACCGGTCGGATGACGACGGCAAGACGTGGCGAATCTTGTCGATCATCCGCAGACGGAAACCGGCCGATGATCAAACCGACCCCAAGGAACTTGTCGTGTCCGGCGATGTCGATCGCTTTCTGAAACTCGGCAGTCCCAAAGACGACGGTTGGATCCACACGGATGAAGGCGATCTCGGACGCTTGTCGAGCGGCCGGTTGATCCTGGTAGTGCGGCCCGATGGCGGCACTCTCGTTTCTGACGACCAGGCAAAGACCTGGAAACAAATCAGCCGAGTCGGCCCCAAATACGTCTATGCTCCGCACATGGTCGTGTTGAGCGATGATTCTTTGGTGCTAACCGCAGGCGGCAGCGGCGGTCAGTCCGTCTTCCTCAGCACCAACGGAGGCAAGTCCTGGTCGAAACCGATCCACGTCGATCGATCATGTTACGGCTACGGCAAGCTGACGTTACTCGAAGATGAAACGATCTTGATGACGTACGTCCAAAAGCACTCCGCCCCACAACGATGCATGCTCGTGCGTTTCCGAGTGAACAAGTCACGCGATGGCGTTGAACTTCTTGCTGTTGGAGAGTGAATGATGAGATACCCATCCAGCATTCGGGGGGCTTCATTAGATCGTGTACAAAACAATTTCCCGATAGTATCCCGACTCTTAGGTTTTGATATACCGTAGTTTCTTCAGTCGCGAAGCGACGACAGCACCTAGCTGCGGGCGTAAGCCCGCAGATCGAAGACGAAACTAGATATTAGCCGCGAAGCGGCGACAGCAGTCTGGTTGTCCGATTGCTGTTGCCGCTTCGCGGCTAAGACATCCTTTTTGTGCCTTACTGCGGGCTTACGCCCACAGCTATGTGCTGCCACGGCTTCGCCGCGAAGAAATGCAAACTCACAACACGCAAACGAGAGGTTAACGCGTCGCGGAACTATCTCTCGTCGCGTTCGCAAACAAAAGATCCCACGATGACTCAACTCTACACTCGCACGGCATTCTTGTTGACTGTCGTCCTTCTTTTCACCTCGCTTGGCCGAGCTGCCGAACCTATCGATATCGGTTCTCGACGTGAGTTATTCGTCGACAACCATCTAATTGACCGGTTGGATGGCAAGGCCGAGTTACGCTTGCATCGTCCCGTTCCACGAGAAGTCGCGTTGCTGCATGACGCTCCGTGGGAGGGCAACGCGACGGCTTATCACAGCATCTTTCGCGATGGCGATCGATACCGCATGTACTATCGTGCTTGGCGGCTGATTGTCACAAGAGGCCGTTTGAAAGCGGGCATCGTCAGCTTGTGTTATGCCGAGAGCGACGATGGAATTCGCTGGCGGAAGCCGAATCTGGGGCTACACGAATTTGACGGCAGCAAAAAGAACAACATCGTCATTACAACGGCGATGGCTGCGGATCAGCAGTGTACTGTTGGAGGGCCTGCTGTCTTTCGCGACGACAATCCGGCTGCGGCACCTGATGCTCGGTACAAGACATTCCTGATGTTCAAAAAGCCGCTGGGCATGCGGCCTTACAAATCGGCTGACGGGATTCACTGGTCTCCGATGACAGCCAAGCCAACGATCACGCACGGTGCGTTCGACTCGCAGAACCTGGCATTCTGGGACGCCGCACGGGGCGAGTATCGCGCGTACTGGCGTTATTTCACCAAGGGGACAACAGACGCCGACACCTGGGAACCCGCCGGCATCCGAGCCATTCGTACGGCCACGTCGACCGACCTCGTGCATTGGAAGCAAGAAGCCGATCTGACCTACGTCGACTCACCGCCCGAACAACTCTATGAGAACGGTGTCGCTCCCTATCACCGAGCCCCTCACCTACTAATCGGCTTTCCCGTTCGATACGTCGACCGCGCGGGAGCCCCCTCGACAACCGACCGCAACCGCAACGACGCCGCTAGCTCGGATCGCATGCGAAACTGGCCGCCCTCGTTGCGAGCACTTCCTCAACTCGAAAAACGCGAAGCACGCTCGGCGTCCAGCGAGCGTTACGGTAGCGCCCTGACCGAAGGCCTGTTCATGGTGAGCCGCGACGGCGTCAGCTTCAAACGCTGGAACGAAGGCTTCATCCGCCCAGGCGTTGAGCGAAACGGCACGTGGAATTACGGCCAGAACTTCGTCGCCTGGCACATGGTCGAAACACCGTCTCACTTGCCCGGAGCCCCCAACGAACTATCGATGTACGGCACCGAAGGCTACTGGACCGCGAAGAAAGGAACATCGTTACGACGCTACACGCTACGTCTGGACGGCTTCGTTTCTCTCCAAGCACCAATGAGCGGCGGCCAGCTAACCACCAAACCGCTCAAGTTCACCGGCTCACAACTCACCCTGAATTTCGCAACATCGGCGGCCGGCAGCGTACGCGTCGAAATCCAAGACGCCGCTGGCAAACCAGTTCCTGGCTTCACGCTGAATGATTGCCACGAGCTGTTCGGAGACGACGTCGATCGCGCCGTCTCGTGGAAGTCCGAAGCCAAGCTAAGCAATCTCGCCAACAAACCGGTCCGACTTCGATTCGAGTTAAAAGACGCAGACGTTTACTCGTTTCAATTTAGAACGAAAAGCCAACGTTAGCCTCGCCGAGCCATGTTGGTAAGGTCCGCAGCGTAGACCGCGACCAAGCGAATCGCAGATTCGGTATCTGTCTGGGCCTGAAGCATACAATGCTCACCCCACGCTCTGCCGGAGCTGCGCCTTGCTTGTTCACGGTCTACGTCGTTACTTTGTTGGCGACGAAGAACAAAAAGTTCACAAAAAGACTGTCCTCCTTTTCGTGTTTCTTCGCGTTTTTTGTGGCCAACTAAACGCTTCGAAATGCGTTAGCTCGAAACCATTGATCAACGATAAAGACAGACCATGAAACTACACCCTTTGAAATGCCTACCCATGTTGCTGTTGAGTCTTGTGCTGTCGCTGTTCACCAACAGCGGCTTGGCGGATGACTGGTTCGATACGTTCTATCAGTACCGCATTCCGTTCGAGACGAATGCCAAGAAGGACGGATGGGTGCGAATGTCGCTTTCGCCCAAGCAGATTACGGATGCGATCAATCGCAGCAGTCGCTTTCAGTTCGACTCGAACTTTTTTGCGTTCAATGCGGTTGCTCTTGCTGAAGTCGATGACGCCGGAAAGGTCGTTAATGCACATCCTGAGGCCGGGTTTTATATGACTCGCGTTGGAAGTGATCTGGCCAAGGGCTGGCAAGAGGCTGCTGGCGACAAGTTCAACCTCAAAGTCGTGAAGGACAAAACTCACTTGCTAGAATTCGTTTCGTCCGACTTTGGAAAGAATCCCGCTTACAAATACGAGACGATTTTTCAGCCGGGTAGTTCGATGCGAACGACGGATTACCGTACTTCCTTCTTCCCGCCATTGCTGCCGCGAGGCAAAACGCGACGCAAGACCCTGTTCGTTCCCGACCGCGACGACATGCAACTTGTGGTCAACGGCGTCTGGGCACCTGGTAAGCTGCACGAACTATCGGTGCGAGAAGTCAGCATCACGCTAAATGCAAAGCTCGACAAGCCTGGTCGCAAACGGTGGATGCTCTACTATCAGCCGATGTGCAGCCATCACCTGCAGACACCGAGCCGCGAGAAAGAAGTTGCTCCAACAGAGTCAGTGGCCGTCGAAAAGTTGGGAGTTGCTCAACGGAATCTCGGCGACACGATCTATCGACTGAACGGTTCAGACTTGCTCGATGTTGCCTATGCCGATACGACTGTCAAGGTGACTCGGAAGATGACGCTTCCGAGTTCGCGGCGCGATCGAGTCACTGTTCGCTCGGCTGCTAACGAGCGGCAGTCGTTTCAATTGCTGCTGAATGCGAAAAGTGACGATGTCACGCTGACTGGAGCCGAGTTCACGGACTTGAAGGGCAAACACGTCATTCCGTCATCTGCGGTCGCCGTACGGCGTGTTGAATACGTGCCGATCAAGAAGTCGTCTTACATCACGCCAGGAAAACTCCTTGGAGAGATCGGCGATCCGCTTGTTCGGGTCGCTAAGCGGAAACTCTCGTCGAAGAGCGGAACTACGGCGTTGTGGGTCACGGTAAACGTTGCCCCGAAGACTCCAGCGGGAACGTACTCGGGCGACATTACGTTGCGACTGGCAGACAGCGATCCGATTTCGATCCCGGTGTCTCTGGAAGTATACGGCTTTGAACTGCCGGAGTACTCGACATTCCGATCGAACCTTGGTTTGCAATACGTGAGCAAGCTACTCAGTAATCGCAAAGACGCCCGCAACATGCTCGACTATCACGGTATTGGACAAGAATGGCCAAGAGACAAGCCGACAATGAAAAAGTTGGCTCGCGCGTACTACGACGTCATGGTCGACAACAAGTTCACTCCAAAGTCGGTCGCGTTGTACTCAGAGATCGACATGAACTGGACACCACCGCCGGAAGGTTACAACGTTGACAAACCGGGCAACTTCTTCGAGTTCCACGACTGGGACTTCACGGAGTTCAACGAAACGTTGCGTCACTTCATCGATGAAAAGAAGTGCAACAACATCTGTCTGACGCATACCGACCCAAGCACTTGTAACTTGTTCCAAGAACTGCCAGGCAAGCGGCTTTCGAAACCGGAGTATGCACCGCACCACACGATGGGCTGGCATACGTTCCGCCATATCACTCGTGTTGTCTGGGGCAAGACAAAACACGACGGCTATCAGGACACATCGATCGAGGTCACGCAAAAGCAATGGGACGATCTTGTTCTGAAGTATTATCGAAAAGTGGCGCAGAACCTGGAAAAGCACGGCTGGCTCGATAAGACTCACATTCTGATTGATGAAACCGAAAACAACGAACGGCTGATGCACTTCCTGAAGCTGCTGAAGTCCGACCCGCTTACTGCGAAAATCCGAACGGCCGCCTGTATCCAGGGGCTTGGCCTGATCCACAAGGACTCGCACGTCTTCGGCGGCAAGGTGTGGGATTTCCGTGGACTGCTGGATATCTACGTTCCAGAGATGGACGAGAACTACGATCGCTGGATGGACTATCTCTGGACCGACCACGAAGTCAAACGAAGCCGCGAGAAACTTTGGCCGTACCTCGTCACGTCATCGCGACTAGCGATCGACACGCCTGGCATCAACAACCGCATCGTCGGCTTGGACATTTTCAATCGAGGCGGCAGCGGTCTGTTGATCTGGGAAACGACGGGGTGGGATCATCTTTACGGCAACTCAAGAAATCCCTGGCAAGATCCCTACACGCGTCATGCCAACGGTTCGCTCGCTTACTTCTATCCACCAAAAGGAGACGGCCTGTCATCGAAGCCGGTCTTCACGATCATCCCGTCTTTGCGAATGGAAACATATCGCGAGGCGATCGACGATTACGAGTATGCTCGCATCCTGGAGAGCCTCGTCGCCGACGGCCGTAAGGTTGGAGTCAACGTCTCTGAGGGCGAAGCCGTGCTCAAGGACATCAAACGTTTCTTCGCCAGCAACACCCACTGGTCGCAGAATGACGCTTGGTATCTTGACCTGCGAGACCGAATGGCACGCGCCATCGTGAGTGTGAACGCGACTTTAACACCGTGAGTGCACTCGAGCTTCATTGTCATTTGGCGCAAGACATTGTAACCCGAAGCGTTAGCGAGGAATTGGTCACACGGGTTAGCAAATGGTTACATATCATTTCTCGCACATGTGACCAATCTCTCGCTAACGCTTCGGGTTACGAT
>PBMZ01000005.1 GCA_002722955.1 Planctomycetaceae bacterium
GAAGAGGCGCCGCCCGGATTCGAACCGGGGATGGCGGATTTGCAATCCGCTGCCTTAGTCCACTTGGCCACGGCGCCTGAAAAGGGCTTGCTGCTTTTCGCATCAATCCCACAGTGAAGCAGAATGCTACTTTGCCCCATTGGTTCGGTCAAGTAACTCAGAAATGCCGCTACTTGAAGCTCTTTGGGACTCAACTGTTGCTTCTGTTTGAGAATGTCGCGGACCAGATTGATCCGCAAATCTTTCGAACTCCTCTGTGCATTCAGTAGAAATGCGAATTATCTCAGGGTAGGATCGGCGATTCGCACGGCATGGCTGTCGTCGACTGAAGAAGTCAGTGGATGGTGGTCCTGTCGCACGCTCGATGGGCGAGCCGCATCAGTGGTCGCGTCTGCCGATCTCTAGATTTGGTCGACGAACCACACTCGAAAACTTAAGAAGAGTTTTATCCTCATGACTGATTCAAACGATAATCCGATCGTCGAAACGGAAGAAGAACTGATCGCGAAGGCCCAGGCATCGATCAGTCAATGCAATTGGGTTGTGGGCGAATGTGCCTCGAAATGGACCCAAAAATACGCTAAGGGACGCACCGACGCCGATTTCGGCGAACTTGTCGGCCTCAGTCCAGACCAAGTCTACCAGCGTCGACGCGTCTGGGAGACATTCTTGGACGTCTTGGAAGATTACCCGTCTCTGCGTTGGTCGCACTTCTATGTCGCACTGAATTGGGACGATTCCTCCGAATGTCTTCAGTGGGCCAGCGAGAACTCGGCAACGGTCGCCGAAATGCGAGCCTGGCGGCGATTGCAAAACGGCGAAGATTTGACGCAGCCATCGGACGATGACTTGCCCGAAGCCATCACGTTCATGCCAACCGATCCGACGTTGGTTCGAGAACCCGGTGTTGGCACCGAGACCTCGGATTCAACAACAGCGGCAATCTCGACCGGGGCTGGCTCCGAGTCGACGGCAACTGTTTCCGCGGCAGCTCGAGAGACCAATGGGCCATCTGGCGGCGATTATGCACCATTCCGCCAAGGAGCCGGCAGCCCTGCTCCGAGCGAGGAAACCGATGTTGCCGTCGCCGATCGGGCTCCCAAGTCGATTGAAGTGACTGTCAAACGGATGACAACAACCTTGGAACGCTGCAAGAAGGTCATTACTCCGGAATTCGCCGACGAATTCGAGAACCTTCCAGACAAGCTACGCAACCGATTCATCAAAGCCGTCGGAGAACTCAGCGCGAAAGTTGCCGATTTAGGCTAACTCGAAACTGATATCACTATTACGTCAGAAGCCCGGATTTTTGAAAAAGCCGGGCTTCTTTTTGCTCAACGATACGCCGGTCCTCTGTAACAAAAACCAACGTCATCGACACCTATTTCTTGACCGTTTCCAAACTAAAGTCGACGTGCAAGTACTCGGTATCGAGTTCGACGAACTTGTCCAACAGCGACTCTAACTTTTCCATGTCCTTCTGCCGAAAGGTCAGCGTGCGTTGGAACTTGTATCCCGTCGGATGATCGTCTTCTTGCAATTGCTCTGGGACAGTAATCATCCATGGATTGCTAGTTGCAACCGAAGCAATTTCGAATTCTTCAAGAAGCGCCCGAATCTTAACCAGTCGGGCTTCGAATTGTTCTTTCGATTCCACTAAAGTCTTGCCGCCACCGATCACGGTAACATTCCACACGGCAACTTTCGGTTCTTCATCGATGGGCGGTTGCCATGATGCCGGACGGAAATTAAAGCTAACTCTCATCTTTTTCGAATCTTTCGGAGCAAGCGCTGAGAAGAAGTCGTCGAATCGCTCGGTGTCGAACTGGCGAATGTAGAGCACTTGGCGAAATTCGTACCCTCTTGGGATCGTTCGGTACATGATGCGGCGCATTTCTATCGGTGCGAGGAACACGTCATCATCCTCAACCTTCAATTTGGATTGCTGTTCTCGCACTCCGTTGACCTGCTGCTTGTGCAGCTCGCGAGCCTTTTCCATGGATTGTGCTTTGCTAGAGATCGTGATAGACCAGAAAACAACCCGCGAAGAATCTTGTGCTTGTGCAGCTTGCTCGACACCAAAGGCGAATGTCAGCAGCAGCGCCATCAACCGAAAATCAATACTCATCGCAATTCCTCCAAGAGAAAACTTTGTGACAACCAACGTTCATCTGTGCTACACCTAGGCTAACGCTTGAGTGTTACAAAGAATCTCAGAATGCCATCAAATTAGGAGCCACTCATGAAAGGAATCGTGTTTCACGATGTGGGGGAAGTTCGGTTGGCTACGGATTTGCCAGAGCCTGAGATCACAAATGATTCGGGCGACGTCATCGTTCGCATTCATCGTAGCGGCATTTGTGGCTCCGACTTGCATCCATATCACGGCAAAGAAGCGATCAAACGCGGCACAATCCTGGGGCACGAGTTCGTTGGCGACATCGTTCAGGTGGGCTCGCAAGTAGAGAACTTTCAATGCGGAGATCGAGTTCTCAGCCCATTCACAACCAGCTGTGGGCATTGCTTCTTCTGCAAGGAAGGCCTGAGTTCTCGTTGCGTAGATTGGCAATTGTTCGGATTCCTCGATCCGGAAGACGATCACAATCCACGAGCCTTACAAGGGGCTCAGACAGAATTGATTCGAGTTCTCCAAGCAGACTCCACTCTCTTGGCGCTGCCGGAATCGATCAGCATGAGCCAAGGAATTCTGCTCGGCGACAACTTCACCACAGGCTTCTATTGTGCTCAGCGCGCGGAAATTCATGCGAACGGTCTTTACGTTGTCATTGGTTGCGGTGCTGTTGGTCTCTCTGCAATCGTGGCAGCGAGATTTTTCGGGGCAAAGCATATTCTGGCAATCGACAACCTCTCGTTTCGGCAACAAAGGGCCGAACGGCTCGGTGCGATGGTCGTCTATCCCGAGGAAGCCGCCGAGAAGATTCGCGAGATGGCAGAAAACCTTGGTAGACCCGCCGCGGATTCGGTGATGGAAGCTGTTGGAAATCCAAGCGCGCAGGCACTTGCCTTTGAACTGGTTCGCGCGGGCGGCATCATTTCATCAGTGGGGCTCAATATGGCGCCAAGCTTTACATTTTCACCCGTCGATACGTACAACAAAAACATTACCTACAAATATCAGGAAGATGTCCTGTGAGGTCACTGCTCCCTGATTTACTTCAGCTTGTTAAGACCGAGCAAATCAAGATTCCCGATGACGTGTTAATTACTCACGATAACGTCCCACTGGATTCTGGATGCGAGGCCTTCCTGAATTTCGCGAATCGGGAGTCAGGCTACCTCAAGGTGTTATTGAATCCTTCGGACGCATGACATGACTGAAAGCTCGAAGGGAACACGCCGACGAATGAAGCCCTGGCTGGCGACCATCTGCATCGCGATTGCCATGAGCTACATCTTTTGGGCTCCACTCTGGCACGGCGGCGGCTTCATGGGTGGCGACGTCTATTCGTACTACTTTCCACAGAAGGCACTGTTTCAAGACGCGATTGCAAATCAAGAATTGCCGCTTTGGAACAACAGAACGGGCTTTGGTTACCCGCTGGTTGCCGAAAGCCAAACGGGCGTCTTCTATCCCATTCATTGGTTGTGTTACGGACTGCTTGACCTGAATTCTGCGTACAACGCCGTTCACATTCTGCACAATATGCTGGCGTACGTCTTTATGGTGGGCTTCTGCCGCCGGCTTGGGTGTTCGTTCATTGGCGGAAATCTCGCAGCGCTAATCTATGTATACGGATGGTTTCCATCAAGAAGCTGTGTTGAGTGGGCCATTATCGGGGGCACTTGGTTGCCAGCCGCACTGTGGTGCGTTGAGTCGTTTCTGCAACGACCTCAGAAGTGGCGCTTCGCGATCCTGTTAAGCGCGGTGATAGCCATACAGCTGCTAGCCGGCCACTTTCAGATCGCGTGGATCACGTTGTTGACCATGTTGGCGTTCATCGCGTCTCGACTATGGTTTCGAGAAAATTCGCATGAAAGTGCCAGCAACAGACTTCTCCGCAGTGGCGTAATCCTTTTCACAGCAATTTTTTGTGGCTACGGACTCGCATCCATCCAGCTTGTGCCGACGTGGGAATTCAAGCAGCGCAGCCAACGAGCCACCGTGAATGACCAGCATGAACTGGACTTTGGAGCCATCCGGCCCTGGTACTTACGACAACTTCTACTTCCTTGGACAACATACTCTCCACTCGACCCGATGGAAGACCGACTGAATCAGGGCATCGGTGAAGACAAAGCACGCACAAACCAAGTCGAGGCGCACTTATATACCGGCATTACCCCGTTGATTTGGGCCGCGATGATTAGTGTTCATTATATCCGAATGCGATCTTGGCAAGTCGCGTGGCCAATCATCGCCCTGGGTGGATTGTTGTATGCGACGGGGTGCCTTGTTCCTATCACTCAACACTTACCTGGTTTCAGCTTCTTTCAAGGGCCCGGTCGTTACGGGCTTGTCGTTTGCTTTTCCATCGCTGTTATGGCTGGCAAGTTCGCATCTCAATTCCATTCGGCAGAGTCGAGAACTCGTGTTTCCGCCGTTATGACATGGGTGGCCTTTGTTTGGTCGGCGTTTGCGATTGTCACCTTAGTTGCCGATTGCGACTTCTTCAGTGAAGCCATCAAACAAGATTCGGCGCTCATATGTCTCGGCGTGACAATCTCCGAATCCATCGCCATCAGCTTCATCGTCGCCGCGTTGATCACACTGGCGATTTGCCAGGGACTTCGGAACCATCGGGCCAAGCAATGGTCCCCCTGCTCCATATTCGCGGTCGTCGCATTCGAACTCTTCGTAGTAAGCCGCTTGGTGACCTACACGACAATGGTCTCCGAGCCACCAATCGCAAATCTCGACCAAAGTTCGATTAAACAGTTCTTGGAGAAAGAAACGGTTCCTGTTCGAGTCTACACGTTTTCGGCTAACGTCCCGAATTTGCTGGGCGTCTCGACAGTGCCCAGCTACCTAACATTCGGACCGCAGGAGTATGTTGACCCACAACTTATGTTGGAAAGACATCAACTGACGCCGTCTGGTGCTGAGTTCTCCGCGAAGCTAATACAACAAATGATCGAGCGTGGCGTGACGCACATTCTGCTGCCTCAGCCAGCGGGATTCTCACGCATTTTGACTGGCGAAGACGCGGCGCTGAACGCGGTCCTTGGCCGATCCAACGATCCCTCGCCAAGACTCCATCTGGAGCGTTTGGATTCAGGTCTCGGCCGAGCCTACGTTAAGAATTCGCTGGGCAAAATCACGTTCGGTGAATACGGAACAAAGCGAGTGAGCTTTCAGGTGGACGTTGAAGCTTCCGACGACAAATCGCTGGTCGTGTTGACGGACTTGATGTATCCCGGTTGGGAAGTCACCGTAGATGGGAAGGCCGAAGTGGCAGAAACCGTTGATGGTATGTTTCGTGGCGTCCGCGTCGCCTCGGGCAAGCACACCGTTGTCTGGTCGTATCACCCATTGAGTCTTTATATTGGCGCTGGAATCAGTTTCTTCACACTTGTCTTATTGGCGACGGTTGCGCATTTTCGATACTGGCGCAACCGAACGCCGGCGGAGTTGTCCAAATCATCGTAGTGGAGCGCTACAACTCTCGTTTAACCTCGATAGGAACACCACATGTCAAACGCGAACGTATTCCAGGGTTGCGTACCGGCACTGATGACGCCGTGCAGCCCCGATGGTCAGCCGATCTTTGAAGCACTGGTATCGAAGGCGCGCGAGCTTGTCGATGTTGGGATGCGTGGAGTCGTCTATTGTGGTTCGATGGGCGACTGGCCGTTGTTGTCCGATGCACAAAGACAAGAAGGCGTGCGACAACTTGTCCAAGCGGATGTGCCGGTTGTGGTCGGGACGGGTGCTCAGAACCCAGCTCTGGCCGCGGCACATGCTGCTCACGCCCGAGAGGTTGGAGCCGCCGGGCTGATGGTGATCCCTCGAGTGCTATCGCGCGGAACGTCGACAGCGGCTCAGCGAGCTCACTTCGCCGGCATTCTCAAGGCGGCAGGTGACCTACCAGCAGTGATCTATAACAGTCCCTATTATGGGTTCGAAACGAAGGCGGATTTGTTTTTTGATCTACGGAGCGAGTTCTCGAATCTTGTCGGCTTCAAGGAGTTCGGCGGCGCCGAGTCGTTGACTTATGCCGCCGAACACATCACCAGTGGCAACCCTGACCTTTCGCTGATGGTAGGCGTGGACACTCAGGTCGTCCACGGGTTTGTGAAATGCGGCGCTGTCGGCGCCATCACCGGAGTCGGAAACGCATTACCGCGACCCGTTCTGCGGCTGATGGAACTGTGCGAACAAGCAGCAACAGGTGACGTGCAGGCCAGGCAACTTGCCATAGAACTAGACGAAGCACTTGCCGTGCTCTCGAAGTATGACGAGGGTCCCGACCTTGTGCTGTATTACAAACATTTGATGGTGCTCGAAGGCAATCCGGAGTACGAGCATCACTTCAATCAAACAGACAGCCTAAGCACGTCTCAACGGGTATTCCTTGAAGATCAGTGGCGAACATTCCGCAACTGGTGGGAAGCTTGGCCGGGCAAAGAGGCATGATTCGGTACAGATTCAAAGAAGCCCAGCTTTCCGCCGGGCTTCTGCACTTCACGTGTGAGCTAACAACCCCGCTTTTCATTGCGCCATAGTCATTGCCTCTGTCGGCAGCTGATGCAAGTGTTCGCTGACGACCGGACGATTGATGATCTTGTTCACACGATAATGAAACGTCGGACAGATGAGACCATATCGAATGAAATCAAACAAACTGGCCGAAAGAGTTTCGAGTCTATTGTTCTTCTGCCTTTTCCTCCTCACTACAGCCAGCGCTCTCGGACAGCAAGTGGGAAAGGGCTCCGTGTCGCTTGTTGAAAACCGCATGGCGACTGCGAAGATTATTCTTGCCGCCAATCCTCCGCGTTACACGCAGATCGCGGCGCTCGAGTTGCAGCATTATGTCAAGAAGATCACGGGGGTTACGCTGCCCATTACGACAGACGAGGCGAGAGATGCTGGTGATGGTTATCGTGTTTTGGTTGGCGAATCCGAGTTGACTCGTGCGCTTGGCTATACCGCTAAGAGTTTCAAAAGCGACGAATTTCTCGTCGAAACGCGCGGGACGCATTTGGCGTTGATGGGTCGTGATGCGGCGGAGTACGGCGTTGTCACTTACGACGAGAACGGGCATTGGCCTGGATACTGGCCTGATGAGCGTAGCCCAAAACAACAGCAGATCTGGAAAGATCATGGCAGCCTGCTGGCTGTCTACGAGTTCCTCGAAAAGGTCTGCGGTGTGCGCTGGTATCTGCTGACCGAGTTGGGCGAAGTCGTTCCGAGACGGGTGACATTGAATTGCGCCAACCTCAATATCAGGCGCAAGCCGTGGTGCCCAACGCGACGGTTCAATTTTGACATGGCGGCACCGTTTCATTTTTACGAGCGTTGGGGTGCTGCCGGGTCACCGCTTGGTAGTAAGAGCATCCACGCAACCGGGCCGGGGCATCAGGGCTGGCGCAAGCTGTTCATGTATCTCGAACGCAGCCGCTACGGTGGGCGACCGTACCAGAACAACCATTCGCTGGAGGCCTATTTTCACCGCTTCGCAAAGTTGCATCCTGACTGGTTCGCTAACAGCAAACCAATAGCGGGCGGGCAGATGTGCTATACCAACAAAGGGCTCATCCAGCAGGTCGCCAAAGACATCATTGATTACTTCGACGGCAAGTACCCTGGCGGTCGATACCCGGATGCCGAGCACGCTTACTGGATTACAGCTATGGGCGACTTTCATGCGGTCGTGCCCATGGACAATGACAAGTATTGCACGTGCGATCGCTGCAAGCCGTTGTGGCAGCCCGGTGAAAGCTGGATGTTTTTCGGTGGCAACCGCAGCGACTACGTCTGGGGCTTCGTGAACGAGGTCGCAAAGATCGTCGGCCGCAAGCACCCGGACAAATTCGTCGCTGGCCTAGCCTACTGGCAGTACACGATACCGCCCAGCTTTAAGTTGGAGCCCAATGTCGCCGTGATGTACTGCAAGTCGCGCACGCAATACGCCGATCCACGTCGTAAAGCGTTCGATCGAAAGTGGCTGCCCGAGTGGCGCAAGCGAACAAAGCACCTCAGCACTTGGGAGTACCACAACTTTCCGCGCGGACCGGTCTTCCCCGGCATCGCGCCGCGCCAAGTAGCCGAGGACATGGCCTATCTTCGATCGCTACCAATCGACGGCCAGTTTATCGAACTCGACAGCGTCAACCCGGCCATCGAACATCTCAACCTGTACGTTGCCATGAAGATGCTCGACCTCGACGATGTGGACATCAACAAGTTGCTCGACGAGTACTACCGAGGCTTCTACGGACCCGCCGCCGAACCAATGCAAGCGTTCTTCGCAAAGGTCGAGGACATCGTTACCTCGGAGAAACACTGGCAAGCTGTGCTCGACAAGAAGCGCGAGCATCTCGATGCCGAAACGTCATGGCAGATCATGTGTCCGCCAAAAGTGCTCGCTGAATTCGGCCAACTAATCGACAAAGCCATTACCGCAGCCGGACGGAAAGAGCCATACGCCGAACGCGTCAAACTGATGCGGTTGGCGATCTACGGGCACATGAAGGCGAGCGCAGCGTCCTACCATAAGAAATGATTTGATGGTGCGCCTTCTCCATAGTAACCCGTGAAATGGCACGCGGAGACGAACACCAAACCCCTCGAGTCCACTTCGCGATCGACGATGTGCTGACGGATTGTTGACGTTGCCTCTGCGACAGTCAATAATTCGGTAGCGACGAGGTTACGACCATCACCCCTTCGATTGGGAACGTTATGTTCACGCGTTTTCGTCTGGCGNTGCTAGTCCTGGTGCCCACTGTTACGCTCGCTGGATGGGGCGTTTTCATGTGGATGTTTGCTCGTGTCGAAGTTGAGCCCGACACGTTTCTTGTTGTTACCAAACGTTGGGGGAAGGAACTTCCCGATGGTGAACTTGTTGCTCCTGACGAAACGTACAAGGGCATTCAGCGGCGCGTGTTACCAGCGGGCCGACACTTCCTGAACCCGCTCTTCTACACTTACGAGCGGCACCCACTGGTCAAGGTGGAAGAGAAACACTGTGCCGTGCTCATTCGCATGTCCGGCGTGGAACTGTCCGCCGACCGGAAAGCGAAAAACCAGTATCTGGCTCACGGAGCAATCGACCTTACCGCAACTGAGAAACCCGGCGAGCGTGGAATCGTCGAGCAAGTACTCGGCCCCGGCAAGTACCGGTTCAACCCTTATGTCTACGGAACCGAGATCGTTCCGGCCGTGGAAATCGAATCGCAGCAGGTCGGCGTCAGAGTGCTGATGTGGGGCGAAGACCCGTCCGAGGACCGGCCCAGTCTTTACGTAGTCGCCGACGGTGAGCGCGGAGTCCAGTCGTCGATCGTGCCCAGCGGTACTCATTACATCAACCCGTATGTGACTCGCGTGATTCCCGTTGATGTACGGGCGCATACGGTTGTGTTCGACGATATCGCGTTTCCCTCGAAAGACGGCTTTACCATCGAACCTCGCCTTCGGGTGAGATTCCGAGTCGTGCCCGAGAAGGCCCCCGGG
Organism: Planctomycetaceae bacterium; assembly: GCA_002722955.1. Lineage (GTDB taxonomy): Bacteria > Planctomycetota > Planctomycetia > Planctomycetales > Planctomycetaceae. Next base: position 9,635 of record PBMZ01000005.1, read on the forward strand.
CTGTTCGCCATGCTGGCCGAAGACGGAGTGCTGCGCCAGAAGGACGACACGGATGAAGACAAGCTCCGAAACCCGATCCTGCAAAAGGTGATCCTGCCGCTCATTCGAGGCTACATGCGGGTCGAGGGCAGCAAGCACGACGCCCGCGAATACATCAGCAAGCCCGAAGAGGACGCGGGAGAAGAAGCGGAATCGGTCAACCCGCGAGAACGGCTCCAGAATGAATTGATGGCGAAGGTTAAGCCCGAGTGTGAGGAAGTCGGTATCAACATCGACTACATCGCCGTTGGCGAGACGCACATGAACGAGACCCTCAATGAACTGGCCCAGCAGATCCGCGAACGTGAACAGGCACGCATCGCTCGCAAGACGAACGAACAGAAAGTCATCCAGTACGAGCAAGAGCAGACATTGAAATCGACCGAGGCGCTCAACGAGCAGCGCAAGAAGGTCATCGCCGCGAATACGAAGTTGGAGCGGGCCAAAATCGATTCTGAGCGGATGATCGCCACATTGAAAGCCGAACAGGAGGCGAACGTGGAATCCGCCAAGGCACGGCTGGCCGGCGCAAGAAGCGAGCCGAAGCGATTCTTACAACGGGCCAAGCGGACGCCGCCGTTGTTACCGCTGAGAATGAAGCGGAAGTCGCCGCCATTAAGACCGCCCTCACAGGATTCGGCACGGCTACTTCATTTGCTGACTACCACGTGCTGATGAAAATGGCTCCTGTTCTGTCGGAGATCTTCACGTCGGACACGAGTGATTTTGCCACGCTCTTCACGAATTATCTTCGGCCAAAGCCACCGCCTCTCGACGAACAACCGGCAGACACACAGAGGGCAGCAGCGCCGCCGCCATTGACCGACGATTCCGTCACGAAGCCGGTGTCCGTTACGCAGCCCGAAAATGTTGTCGCAAAGCCTGAGAAATCCGAAGCCGAGTAGGCGTAGCCGGACTCGTGAGAGTTTGGAAGTCGACCGCCCCGACGTAAACTCAGGGGCGGGTAGATTTACATCTGCCATGAATTCTGAACCGAGGTCCTTTCCCCTGGAACTCAATCATGACTGACCCAAACAAACCCGAATCGACTCAGCCCGAATCGTCGGACAACAAACTCGAATCGACAGCCAACGAATCCGAACTGAATGCCCGCGAGCCCGAGTCGGCCAACGAACTCGTGTCCGCAGTCGACGCGGCGGCCGATCAACCGGTACCTCAAGGGTCACGCAAGTTCAGTCATATCACACGCGTGATCACGCGATCCGACGGGCCCGGTGCAGCTGCTTCGCTGGCGTCGCAGTTTGGCCGATTTTGCTCGGCCATCGCTTCCGGGATCGGCACCGCATGCATGTTTGTGTGGAATAGAATTCGCAGCATCGAGTGGAGAAAGCTCTGCGGCAGCGCATGGAACAAGCTCTGCGCGTTGGGGGCGAGCGGAGGCAATGGCATCCGTCGTCTCGCCGCCGCATTGAAGCCAAGCCGACGGGTGGTGTTGTCAGCATTGGCTCTGTTGCTTTGCACCTCGGCGATCTGGACTGTCTACAAGTATTTCCTGAAAGACGTTCCGTCAGGCCACATGCTCGTGACAGTGTCGATGGTCGGCGAGCCGCTGAAGGAAGGACAAATTCTCGCTGGTCCCGGGCAGAAGGGAGTTCGCGAACAGGTGCTCGGTGAAGGCTGGCACTTCGTCTGGCCGATCCTGTTCGAAACGGAGCTGAAGAAGAACATCGTCGTCCCTGGCCAGGAGACAGTGGACGGGGTCGTCGAGCCGCCGAAAGTGGGCATCGTCAAAGCTCTCGGTGGCGAGCCGCTGCCTAGCGGAGTTTTCCTAGCCGAGCGAGGTCAGCAAGGCATCTGGCGCGAAGTGCTGCTTCCCGGCTCCTACCGTATCAACCCCTACGGTTTCGAAGTGAAGCTCGTGGATATGGTCGAAATCAAACCGGGCAACGTCGGCGTGCTGCGCCGAAAACTCGGTTCCGACGGCGCGACCGAGTTCGCTTCCGGACCCAACGAAAAAGGAATCGTGCGAGAAAACGTGCTGGAGCCCGGGCTCTATCCCATCAACACCGAAGAGTACGAGGTCATCTCGTGCCCAATCGGCATCTATCAAACGACCTACCACTACGACCTCGACAAATCAAAGAACACCGCGCTCGTCTTCGACGCCAGCGACAGCTTCCGCATCGAACTCGATTGCACGATCGAGTGGGAATTGCAACCGGAGCACTGGCCAGAATGGGTGGCAAAATTCCGCACTCAAGAACGCATCGAGTCCGCGGTCATCAAACTCAACGTGAAAAACGTTAGCCGTAACGAGGGCCAGAACTACGGAGCGGAAGACTTCCTAGACGGAGACAAGCGAGAGGCATTCCAGACCGGATTCACAAACCGACTGAGCGAGGAGTGCCAGCGAGATCACGTGGTGGTTCGCAACGCGTTCATCCGCAACATCATCATTCGCGACGAGTTCCTAAGACCGAAACGCGAAGAGCAACTGGCCAAGGAAAAGGCCGAGACTCAAAAGGAACTCAAAATCACGGCCGCAACCGATAACGAGGTAACGGCCGCCCAACAGACGATCTCACTGGAAGTAGCGAAAGTCGAGGCTCAGACCGAGCAAATGGTCGCCCTCATCGAACGCGATGTGAGCAATCTGACCATCGTCACAGAAGCTGAACTCGAAAAACTAAAAGACGAATTTGCGGCCGAGATCGCCATCCTGGAATCGGAGCGAAAAGAACTTCTCGGAAAAGCCGAAGCCGAATCCAAACAGGTCGTCGACACAGCCAAGAGTTCGCTTCACAAAATGCAAATGGACGTCTTCGGCAACGACGCACAAGCGTTCTTCCGCTACACCATGTCACAAAACCTCAACCCAGACTTACGAATCCGCCTCTTCCAGTCCGGTCCTGGCACGTTTTGGACGAACCTGGGACAAAAAACCTTAAACCTCTTCGCACCAATCCCCTCAAGGAATTCGTCAAACCGCTGAGAGCAAGGTCGACCGGGTTCAAAAACTCCGAACGTCCACACACGACTGTTCGCGACTTCCTTATGGAGAAGGTCATGTCCTTTCTGGATTCGTTGTTTTCACTACATGGCAAACGCGCGGTTGTCACCGGAGCAGCGCGAGGGCTTGGGCTTGCGATGACCGAGGGGCTGCTACACGCCGGTGCAGACGTCGTCATGGTTGGTTCGAACGAAGAGAGGCTGAACGAAGAGGCGGCGATCTTTGAAAGCAAGGGCTTGCGCGCAACGCCAATGACTTGCGACCTGGCCGAACCCGAACAGCTTTCGGCTCTGATCGACAACATCCTTACTGGCGGACCCGTTCAGGTCCTGGTCAATAACGCGGGAGTGACGCACACGCATGAGTTAGCCGAGTATCCGGACGAGGCGTGGAATCACACGTTTGACGTCAACGTCCGCGCGCCATTTCAATTGGCCAAGCGATTGTCGCCGATCATGATCGAGAACCGCGGCGGTTCAATCATCAATATCACTAGCATCGCGGCGGAAGTCGGCATGCCCAACAACCCGGCCTATATCGCTGCAAAGGGTGCTCTCAAGCAACTCACTTGCGCGTTGGCGGCGGATCTGGGAGAATACGGCGTGCGCGTCAACAACATCGGGCCCGGCTACTTCAAGACCGATATGGCTCAGTTGAGCTGGAATGACCCCGAGCGGCGAAAGGCACGCGCGGAACGAGCTCTCCTCAAGCGTTGGGGCGAACCTATTGACCTTGTCGGGGCGGTTATCTATCTCGCTTCGGACGCAAGCAGCTTTGTCACCGGACAAAGTCTCTACGTCGATGGAGGATGGCTGGCGAAAGGACTTTGAGTCTACGCCAGTACTTCTGGAACCGTCCCTGTGCTATCGGCGAACTTGTCGGTTTTTACTCCGAGTCCCTGCAGCATCGTGACAAACAGGTTCGACAGCGGTTCATCGACGTGAGTCGCTTTCTTCTGCCATGGCTCGGCCTTGCCATCCCAAGCACCAGCCTGCGCATTGTTTCCGACTTGGTTAAGGAACTGGCCGTGCTTGAAGCCCATGTTCTTGCCACCCGTCAGGATCAGAGGATAGTTGCGCGACAGATGGAAAGCGCTGGACGCCGAGCCAAATAGCAGCAGCGTATTGTCGAGCATGTTGCCCTCACCGGCTGGTTCGGCAGTCTTCTTCAACTTCATTGCGAAGCGACCGTATTCTTCGTTCAGAAATTGGCAGTAGATCCCGAAATTCTTCCAGCCGTCCGCGTTCTTCGTTTCGTGTGACAACTGGTGAGACAGGTTGAAGCCAACCGCGCGAGCCAAATGGTCGCTCTTGCCAACACCGTTCTCCCGCCCAATCTGATATGTGGCGACGCGCGTAGAATCGGTTTTAAACGCTAAGTAAATCAACTCAAACATCGTTTGCAGATAAAGCCGCGGTTCATCGGGCGTCAATTCAAGATTGAGATGATCCGCGTCCACTGTTGGCAAAGGCGTATTGATCCAGCGTTTTGCTTTTTCTACTTTGATTTCCGCCTCACGGACGGAATCGAGATACTCGTCGAGGCTCTTCTGATCCTGTGCTGAAAGTCTCTTGCGAAGTCGCCGAGCATCGGCCAGCAGGTCGTCCAACGCACTCTTGCTCAGTGCCAACCGGCGGGCAGCATCTTCGTCACTCTTCACGAACAGCATGTCGAAGACTCGCTTGGGACGATGTTCGGCCGGGATGGCTCGTCCGTTGCGATTGAACGACAGCGTGTGAGCACCACGCGGCGTACCCGTGCCACCATCAGTGGACATCACCAGCGACGAAAACCTCGTCTGGTCTCCGACATGCGCCGCGTAGTACTGATCCAGTGAAATCGAATTCTTGTACGGTCCGTCATATTTCGTTGCAGCTGCGGTCAGAAACTGGTCCGCATTGGAATGTCCGTGAACGCTGCGCACCGCGGGATTCGAAAAACCGGACAACACCGTAAGGTCATTGCGCAGCGGCTCAAGCGGCTGCATCACCTTCGTGAAGGTGAACTTCTTCCCATTGCCCAGTGGGAACCAAGCCCAGTCTTTGTAATCCGGCTCTTCAGGCAGCGGCATCGGAACGCCGTCCGGAAAGTAGAAGCACGCTAGCCGCCGTGGTGGCGAGGCTTCGGTCGCAGCGTGGGCCAATGGCCTGGCGAAAGTTTCAAACAAAGGCAACGCCAACGCGATACCGGTGCCTCGAATAAATCGACGACGATCAAGTGAATTGAGATTCATGTCGGGCCTACTTTGTGACTTGTTCGTCACGCTCTGTATTTGTTGTCCTCGCACAAGCGTCGGGCCCAGTCTCTACTTCGCCCGAAACAGATCGCTTGTTGCGACAAACCGTATCATTGTTGCCAAACCGTCGCCTTGACGACGGACATCAGCTGTCATTTTCTCAAGACTCGAGTGATCCGCAAAGGTCAGTGGTCGCCCCAAAGCGTAAGTCGCCAATTTGTGGGTCATCGCTCGAACAAACTGGTCCTGACGGTTTTTTAAGAGGAATCGTTTCAGCCCGTCCATGCCGTCGAGCTTTTGATTATTGAATAGCCGACTGGTCGCATCAACAGGTTTACCCTTGATCTGATCGCGCCAGCGGCCGATCGCATCGTAGTTTTCGAACGCGATTCCCCACGGGTCGATCTTCGCGTGGCAAGATCGGCATGCGGCGTGATTCCGATGATCCTCAATCCGCTCCTTCAAAGTCATCTTTGCGATTTCAGGATCGGCAAGATCAATTTCTGGCACGGCCGGCGGCGGTGGCGGCGGCGGATCGTTGAGAAGACTTTCGAGCAACCAGATACCACGCTTGAGCGGATGAGAATCAGTACCGTCCGAGTTCATTGCCAGCAACCCGGCTTGCGTCAGCAATCCCCCTCGTCTCTTGCTGACATCAAGGCTGACTCGCCGAAAGTGATTCCCATGAACATCAGGTAACCCATAGTGATTAGCGAGACGTTCGTTCGCCATCGTGTAGTCCGCGTGAATGAAGTCCAACACGCTGTCATCATTCGTCAGCACTTCATGAAACATTGCGATGGGCTCATGCTGCATCGCCTCTTTCAACAGCGGGTCGAAACCTCGGACGTTGCGTTTAATGTCCACGAAATCCAGCAGTTGCATGTCAAGCCATTGACGAACGAAGTGTCTTGAGAATCTTCGCGACCGGGAATCGGCCAGCATCCGTTGCACTTGCCCCGCAAGGACTCTTGAGTCGCTCAGCTTCCCACTGTCCGCGAGTGACGAGAGTTCCTCATCAGGCACGCTGCACCAAAGAAACAGAGACAACCGCATCGCCAGCTCATGCGAGGAAATCTCTTTCGAATCTTCCCGCTCTTTCAATTCGTCGATCGCATCATCGCGAACGACATAGAGAAAATCAGGGGACGAGAGCACTGCTGCCAGAACTTCAACCATTGCTTCTTCGAAGCTGTCACATTCCTTCCGCACGGCAGTGAAGAGGCGAATCTTTTGAGCGATCTCGCCCTCAGTAATTTTCCGCCGCCAAGCACGTGACATAAACGCGGTCAACACTTCCCGTGCGTAAACTGGTTCGTCCTTTTGATTCGCACTCTTGAAAAATATCCGTTGGTGAGATTCCGGCGGCCATTGCTTATAAATGGGTGCAGCGACGTCGACATAGTCTAGTCGAATATCCCCCCGCACTGCCGAGCTATTGACCAGCCGGATGTATTCAGAAGGGCTAGGCATCGCCCCCATCGGTGAAGTCTTCCGCACCGAGTTGCGAGGATAGATCTCGCCGAGTGGAATTTCCCATTGATAAATGTCCGGTTCGCCTAGAGCGGCTTTCACCGGAAAATCCTCGTTGCTCACGCGAAGAATCGCGCGACCTTCATTACTGGCCCGCCATCCAAATTCCAACTGCATGCTGGGAATCCGAGACTCTTCGGACGACGCCCTTGATGCTCGCACGCGGACTCGCATGATGCCCTCATCGGGAACAAGATTTCCGAGTTCGACAATCAAACCGTGATTTCGACCGCGGGGAATAATCGCCACATGATCTGATGGGTCGGGAATCTTTGGCAGCGAGTCCGTTGGTTTGAAAGTCTTCGGCTTGAAAGCGTACTTAGCTCCATAATAAGCCCAACTGGCACGAGCCGTCTGCCCCGTCGCCAAGTTGTGGAAGAAAGTGTTGCCATGAGGCCGCATAAACGTTACCGTAAGTCGTTCGGTTTCCTGCTTCAATTTGTTGGCGTCGTCTTTGAATTTCTCTTTAAGCTTCTTAAGTTGCTCTGCCTGCTTCGGCCACTCGAACCGCGAAGCGTCTTTCATATTAGCGCCCCAGTGCAAAACTGACGGCCGTTCGCCAAGCACGGTGGCTCGCCTAAGAGCTTTGCGGGCTAATTCACGATACGTCTCGAACTGCACGACCGACATGTGCAACATTTCCGAGCTGTTTTGGAACCCATCTTCCGAAGCCGGCTCGGGGGGTAGATCCTTTGCGAAGTCGTAAGGAAGGCCAAGAATATCCTGCAACGCATAGTTGTATTCGTAGCGAGTCAGACGCCGAAACGACGAATGTCCCGCGGTGGCCCGACGCACCGTCGACGCAAGCTGCAATTCGCCAGAAAGCCACGCGACCACAGCGGCTCGACCTTTGTCCGTCATCTCGACTTCATCAGGCGGAGGCATCTCGCCCTTGCTCAACGTGGCTAGGACTTCAAGCCACCAAGCAACGTCTTTGCCTTGCAGCAGATTGGGGTCGAGCGTATCGATCCTGATGTTCCCTTCCTTCGTTTCCGGACCGTGACACTGCACGCACAACTTCTGCAGGATCGGTTTGACGGTCTTTTCGAAGGAAGCCAGATTGGCCTTGGGAACTTCACTCGACTTAGCGTCGACAGATGCCGGCCGCGATTTTAGGTACTTCGAGCTCTTAGCACCCGTTGCCTTCAATTCCTGAAACGTCGGAAGTTTGACGTTCGATTGCTGCGACTCCTGGGCAACGACATCTCCAATAATCATGCAGAAAAACACGCTGAGCCAGATCGCAGATTGATATTTCACTTGCCCTGTTATCACTCCAATAGTTCCCCAAGCATACTCAACGTGAAATTGAATGGAGGCGGCGTTTCCGATAATCGAACTGATGGACTTTGAATGCCGCGGGAGTTCGTTCTCCCTAATCCAGTATAGCAGTCACCGACTTGCCTGTCTGCTTCACTTGTTCTGACGAGCATGACCTTCTTGCAAGATACGTTGCCAAGACAGTGAAAGTTCGTGGTGGCAAAGTCCTCAGAGGCCGCAATCTGATGGCGACAAACAGCCTCAGCGCAGAGACGCGTGCCATTCATTCCACTATAATGTCCCCACTTTTCTGGCCATGCTTTGAAGGAGCACAACTTGAAACTCAACCTGATCACCTTTGTGCTTGCGATACTCCTGGCAGGCGTTGAAGCACGCTCGGCCGATCCGCGGCCTAATGTGTTGTTTATTGCGATCGACGACTTGAATGACTGGGTTCGCTGTCTCGCCGGGCATCCTCAGGCCAAGACTCCGAACATTGATGCTCTGGCGGCGCGGAGCACTTTGTTTACGAATGCGCATTGCCAGGCTCCGATTTGTGGGCCTTCGCGAGCTGCTCTGTTGTCCGGTCGCTATCCGTATTCGACCGGCGTCTATGAGCAGCCGGACAAGAAAGGACTGCCGAACGATCGAGAACGGTTTCGCGGACACATGCTGCCTGAGTACTTTGCTCAGCAAGGTTACAAGACGCTGGGCATTGGCAAGATCACGCACGGCTATCCGCATGACAAGCTGTTTGACGAATTCGGCGGTGGTGGCAAGTTCGGGCCGAAGCCTGGCGATGAGAAGGTGCGGTTTCATTACCACCCAGATTGGTCGCTGCCGTTCACGGGAACTCAAACCGATTGGGGACCGTTTCCTGACGTCGACGAGAAGATGCCCGATCATCAGTCGGCTGAATGGGCGATCGAAAAACTCGGCCAGAAACACAACAAACCGTTCTTTATGGGCGTTGGCTTCATGCGGCCGCACGTACCATTTTATGTGCCGCAGAAGTGGTTCGACATGTTTCCTCTGGAAGAAATTCAACTTCCCGAGATTCCCGATGATGACCTGAATGACGTACCGGAAATCTCGCGATTGCTGCATGAGATGCCACGCTATCCGCGGCTCAAGTGGCTGAGAGAAAACAACAACGAGCAGCTCCGTCGTTGTGTGCAGGCTTATCTCGCATGTACAACGTTCGTTGATCATCAAGTCGGGCGAGTCATCAAGGCCTTGGAAGCCCGGGACGACGCGGATAACACTGTGATTGTGTTGTTCAGCGACCACGGCTATCACCTCGGCGAAAAAGACCGAGTGTCCAAGCACTCGCTATGGGAAGAATCTTCTAGGGTACCGATGATCGTGCGGCGACCTGGGCAGAAGAAAGCCAGCAAGTGTGCGAAGCCCGTTGGTCTGATCGACCTCTACCCAACGCTGCTGGAATTGTGTGGCTTGGTGGCTCGCCCCGAGAACGAAGGCCGCAGCTTGGTGCCTCTGCTGGAGAACGCCGATGCCGAGTGGCGTTTCGCAGTCTCAACAACATACGGCCGCATGAATCATGCACTGCGATCAGATACTCATCGCTTCATCCGCTATGAAGACGGCGCTGAAGAACTGTATGATCACACAACCGACCCTAACGAATGGACGAATCTCGCCAACCGAAAAGAGTCGCAAGACATCCTGCATCAGTTCCGAGCGGCTCTACCGACAACCGACGCACTGCATCACGCATCGACACGCGCCTCGCCCACAAACGCCTGGTTCCGTGACTCCTTCAAACGGCATCGCGTTGAAGAGGAGGCCCAAACGCTGCCACCGCTGTTGGTTGGTGAGACCTTAGACAACTGGATGACACTCGATGGAAAACCGGTCACAACCGGCTGGGAAGTCGTCGACGGAGCCATCCATCTGAA
>PBMZ01000006.1 GCA_002722955.1 Planctomycetaceae bacterium
AGGATTTTTACTTGATCAGCATAACGGCTAAGCTCATAGACGAAAGTCGTTCTTTGCCTAAAAGGGTTGGGATGATTATGTGGCTCTGTGATTACCAAATCAGTTTTTTCTTCTGGTTTTTCTTTTAACTCCCGAATTATAGTCTGCACTGGGAACTGCTTTAGCCAAGTTGCTTCTTCTTTCAGTTTCTCGGTTAAGCTTGACACAATAGTCGGCCGGGAATAACCAAACACTGGCACATAATCCCGAATTTGAGATATATTGATTTGCATGGCATCATTGTATTCGTTCGCCTTCTGGATGTGAGACTGAATTACTTCTGGTTCAATAGCTGGTGTATAGCCCATTACAATAGCTTGCACTAAATTTTGGCGGCAGTAGAAAAAGTTTAGCCACATCTCGAAAATTTCCATCGTATCCAGTAAAGCTTGACGTCGCTTTCGGCTAGTCGTATTGGGTATATTTGTTACTGACATTTTTATATAGTCAGTTGCTTGTTTTTGTTGTTCTGTTAAATTCACCAGTCTATCTCTAGCATGTATTGCTTGCTTGAGGCTTGGAATTGACAAGATATCCTGAACTGCGGATGTTCCAATAATATCCCAAAAACGGGTTGCAAACATAGCTGAACCTTTACCATAGTCCCCTGTAATTGACGATGAGCCAGCGTAGTCTGAGAAGTAACTTGACATTACCCAAGTGTTGATTCGGATTGCCGACATAATCTTGGGCGAGATCTGGGGACCATACCCGTTAGCCAAATAGTCTTTTAAAAGTTGGAAGTGGTCAGTATTTGGGTCAAAATTGATTTTAGCACTTAGAATTTGGTCTATTGGTCCTAAACCAACAGATGCTCCTTGAACTGTAAATCCACCTAATCCTTTTTTAGGTTGATCAGTCCCGAATTTCCGAACACCCTCTACGAACAAATCACCTTCAATCATCCAAAGAGGCATCACTTCTTCTACATCATGAGACAAAACTATCAAATGGTGTCCGCTTTTTCCCAACCGGTCAAGCAGTGCTAATGGTACCTTTGGGTCAGCTACAGGTTCCCCATCGTAACCCCATTTTTTCGAAAAGATAGTACTTAGTGGTAATTGACTTGCATAGGCTCCGTCCGGATCCCGTAACCAGGATTGATTATAACCGGAAAGGTAGAACTTAAAATTTGGCCGTATATTTCTTGCGGCCTCGATAATAGTGAAAAACAAATTCCATAAATTTTGCTGGCCAACTGCACTACGATCACCACATTTGGGACAATTACAAGCTCTAGTCTCATACCCCCAAGCCCGCAAGTGAAAACCGGCGAGATCTGGATAGGTCCTGACGATTTCTTGAACCAGCTGACCAGCTAATTGTAAAAAATCGGGGTTGGTCCAGCAAAATGGTCGATAGCTAATACCGTCTCTTGAGCCACCATAAAAAACTGGTGGCTCAAATAAATCAGGGCGTTGATTTATCAAAGCCTGTGTGGCTTCACCTGTTACATACATGAACAAATACGGTTCAACCCCTCGTGCTTTCAGTAACTGAAACCGATTACCCAAGGATTGGATTCGTTCTTCGCGTCTAAGTGGCGGATCATCTTGATAAGTGTCAAAACCTCGTACATATTTGAATGCGGTTCCGAGACCGTCGTCGTTTCCTGTACCTGACCAGACCCCCTCTCCACCACTCATATTTAGCCGGTGTCGGACTAGCCAATCGGGCTCCATTATTTCTAATGTAGCCCGAATCGGATAAAATGGAGTTTGCTGCAAATTAATTAGATCTAACTCAATTACTGTTGCCTTTGGCATTAAAAAGTCTAGATCTGTACTGATTAAGCCAGTAAGTTGTGTCAGGATAGATTCAATCAGAGCATAACTGCCGTAGATTAACCCAGTATCATTTCTTGCAATAATCGAAATAATTTCTGGCTGTGATCGAACGATATAGCCTTCTTGGTCGGTTCTAGAATCAGAAAAAAAGTCTAAGTCATCCTGAGTCAATTCAGGATTAGAAAGATGTGATCCTATGGGACAAATCGAAATGTATTTGAGTTGGCTATTAGAACGAGAAAATCGCCCTATAGGTAGTTGAGTGTCACTGATTTGGTAAATATAATTTTGAATTTCTCTAGCAGCCCATTCTTCACCAGAACCTGCGTTCTGGCTGATCCAAATAATGGCTTGTTGCTGACCAGACGAAACTAGCGTTAGAGCAAATAATATAGATGGAAAAAGAAAAAAGAACGAAATAACTAGAATACTCAACCGGCAAATCATAGCCAATTTTCGATGTTTGGCTTATCGAAAAACAGGAGATTAAATTGCTTCATTTTTTCCTGAACTTAGATTAGAAAAAAATAGTTGAGTTACAGTTGATCAGAATGAGTAAATAAATAGCTGGACACATCTTCTACGAGCGGTGTATTCTTTGTCGTCGTCTGGGAGTATTTATTAGTTGAAAAGCGTTCACCGTTCAAATTCGGCTTTCGGTATATCTGTGGTGTTCCACCTGCTGGCATGTATTCTTGGTTATTACTTTTGGGTGCCTGCTAATCAGGAAGGTCGCATTGACCAGATAGAAGGGGTTATGATGGAAGCCCCCAAACAAAGGACCAAACGGATTATTCCACCCAAACGTGTTCAACTTCAGCGAAGAGAAGTTACTACACCTACAAATCAAACGAATGTCAAAATACTAACTAGTAACGTACCTTTGACCAATAGAGGTGTTGTTACAGCAGCTAAAGCGACACGTTTCGACATGTCCAAAATTCCGCGTTTGGATGAACACATTGGCTTAAAAAATAGCAGTATTAACATCCCCGAACAACTTCCGTCTATTAAGCAACCAGTAGCGATTAGTTCTAAGCAAAACGAAACCAACGAGCGCCCAAAAAGCCGGTTAGTCAAGTTTATTGAACGTCAGGCTGGTGCACAGAGAATAATTTACATGATCGACTTGTCGTCCAGCATGTTGAATCTGAGTCCACTACGATTGAGTAAAATTCGCCTAATCTTGCAGGACTCACTGGACTTTCTGGAAGATAAAGATCAATTTAATCTACTGACTTTTGGTGAAACTATCGATCCATGGCATGCCAATTTTTTGCCGGTTAATAGATCCAATATTAGCCGAGCATCAGAAGTCTTAGACAACGCCCAGCCGGAGAAAACCTCATTGTCCTCTGACCAAGATATGTTAAACGCATTATCCGAAATTGGTTCCAGTCAACCGACAATTGTGGTTCTATTTAGCGATGGTATATTGACCTCCGCGGGCATTCCCGATTTCACCAAAATAAAGAGTCAAGTACCAGTTGGTGCAAAAGTCTTCGCTATGGCGACTGACATGTCTGCTAATTTCCCCGGTGCTGTGATTATGCGGAATCTGGCAGAGCAGAGTGGAGGAGAATTTTGGTTGGTTGAAGGGGACTAAACCATTTAGGACACAATATGATGGAAGTTTTAAGATCAGGGGCTAGGTAGCTCACATTTGCCCCACAAAGTGTGGGCAAATGTGAGCTACCTGAAAAACAGAGAGATTATTCAGCCCCATCCAGATCATTAAGCAGAAAATTCAATTCTCGCTTTACCATTTCGTTCTGCTCTTTACCTTCCATATATTCGTAAATTTGATATTCTAAATTCTCAAATTTGTTAACCTTAATCTGGTTACGAATGCGGTCGGTTCTAATCAACTTTATGACTCGTAACCGATCGTCTGGATTCTCCAGTTTTTTGACCATATTGACTAGACGCTTTGCGAGCCCTTTACCATACCCTTTCTCAATATGCTCGATTGCCGCAGCTGTTGCCGCTTGCTTGACACTTACGTCTGGATCAGATACAAGAAGGTTCAATACTGGATCTAAGGCAGTTTTTGCAGGATGCAAGGCCAAGGCGTTGACAGAATGCAGACGAACTTCCACATCATCATCTTTCATTGCTTTCAGGATATCGTCTGTAGGCGATTCATCTACGAAAGACATGGCACGTGCTGCGACACGCCGCTCTTTTAGATCACTACTACTTAAACCTCTGATCAATCCTGACCGGTATTCTTTCTCTCCAAGTTGGTAAAGTGTCGCATCAACTTCCATTTGTAATGCTCCACTAGTATCACCGCGAAAACTAACTAATTTTTGTTTGGAAGATAAATTATTGATTTTACCAATAACCCGGACAAGCTTAATTTTTCGAGCTTCAGTCAACCTAGAGTCTCCTAACTCATTCACGATGGATGTAATATCATTTTGCCCCAGCCTGATAAGCATTTCTTCTATTTCACCTTGTATTTTGGTATACAGGGAAGTAGCAAAAGCATCAACCAAAACAGGAACAGAATTACTACCAGCCGCAACAATGGCATCCATCGCTCCCTTGTGATAGCGATGACGCTCAGTCAGTAAGTCGAGAATCGCCTGTAATTCAGCACTTCCCAAACTAGATGCTAAGGCTTTCCCATCGCGTTCATACTCAGTGTTTTTCCCCAAAGCCGTAGCATCTCCAGTGGAGAGTCCATAGAAATAGGCTATTGCTAACAGAACTCTAGCTTCCGTGGGGTTCTGTTCGGTTTCTTTGGCTTTTTTAAGATGTCGGACTGCATCATTCAAACTGCCCGAACCATTTAAATAATCTCTTCCGAGTTCCATATCTGTGACAATTTTATTGCTCTGGTCGCAACCTACACCAAAAATCATCACCATGACCGCTACTAAAGTGAGAACCTGTTTCATAACGATTGGATTTTATATCTCCTTAAGTTTTTTATAAGCCCGAACGCTTTTTTGAACCGAACCGTGGCATTATACTTAAGTTGGGATGGCTTGTCAAGTCAAGACCGATACTCGCAAACCAAGCATAAACTATTTAATATGTTAGATACTTTTCAGAAAAAAGTAATATGGCATCGTGCCTCAAGTAAACGTTTATTTTCTAAATCTATAACAGTTAGTTTCTAAACTCCAAACTGAGTAGAATACCAACAGCTTTTTGGAAAATTTATGATACAAAACGATAGTGCNATACAAGTTTTTGAAATCAATGTGGGNTTCGACAATTNCCCTCAAATTAATCATTCTCTCTTCAGTAATTATTCGCAAATGCTATACCTGAAATATAGGAAGTAACTGTATTTAGTAAGAAGAGGGTTATAATGCTTCTATCAATTGTTACTACTCTTNAAAACACTTTTCCGTTCTAGGCTACAGCTAACTTTTTAATAATCAACTGANCTAGATACTCTAGTCANAATTATTCCATGAAAAGTACAAGTGAAGTAAGTTTGATAGGACNTAAACTNTATGGGGCTTTGCTGTTAGNNGAAGAGTTTGTATTCTTAGATACCAATGTANTACATAATACACAGCAAGGTAATTGAGTTGTAGAAAGTAATTGGGTNGTAGAAAAACNGGGATGAATCTCGAACNGGTCCAAATCTAATTCACCTATGGCTATTTGAGTAAAACCATTTTTCTAATTGNGGTATAGTCCGCAGTGACCAATCTGTAGAAGTAGACTCCAGATGGTGCTATATTACCCATTTCAGTTCGCCCATCCCAATAAATTGCTTTGTTTCTACNAAGGTATCGGCCCTCAGTCATGTATCCANAATCAATTTGTTTGACTATGGATCCTGATGTGTTGTAAATTATCAGCTGTACAGATCCACCTCTGGCTAGTTCGAATGGTACCCAAGTTTCCGGGTTGAAAGGGTTAGGATAGTTAGCTAACAACCGAGTTTCGTGTGGTTGAAGAGCAGAATCTAACACCTTAAAAACTAATTTTTCATCAGCAGTAAGGGGTTCTAGGTTTTTGATTGTTTGAACTGCTAAACGGATCCGTTTTTTTTCACTCGTCGACAGTTTTGACACTTTGTGATTGATAAGATCTAATGCCTGAAATGGTGCCGCCATTTCAGGTTGCTGGCTTCGTCTCAGATCGACGGCAATCAAAGCAAGGTCAAAAACATCTACTTGCCCATCTTTATTTACATCCCCAGTCAAATCAGGACCAGTTTTTCCGAATTGACTAGCAGTAAATACCAGATCAAAAATTGTTATTTCACCGTCAAGGTCAACGTCCCCTAGTTGTTCTCGGCCCGTAAATAGGAACGCCAAACCAGTCTCAAGCGTTAAATTGTCAATTACAGCTTTGACTACTTTGACTCCTGGGTCGCCAACGGTAAAGCTAATCAGCGTTTTCCCCTCTGAATTCGTTTTTTGTGATTCTTCTATTCTAATCTTGTTACTTGGTTCAATATCCAAACTCACATCTCGTCCAACGATTGGTAACCCATCTAGTGTCCGCAATTGCACCTCCACCGATGTAAGATGAGATAATGGGAGTGTTGATTCACCAACTAGCTTAATTCTCGACTTCTGAGGTGAAATCCTAACTGGTATTAGGTCAAGGTTTAGAACATCAGAATCGTCTGTTGGTGTTGAGGCTGTGATTTTAACGCTTCCAATTTGATCGTTGTTAGCTGTGTAATATGCGGTGTAGGTGCCATCCCCATTATCGGTAGCTGGAGAGCTAATTTGTCCTTTGTCAGCTGTTAAATTTACTTCTTGACCTTCTTGTGTCTGACCAAGAGTGTTACGAACAGTAACTACAATTTTAGCTTCAGCAGAAGGTAGAGCCGAAATCTGGGGTGTTGGTGTTGACAATTCGACTCGGTGAAAAAAGTAAAGATCTAGCTTTTTTGTTATTCCATTTGACGCTGAAGCTAAAAGTTTTACTGTTTGTGGCTGGCTGATTTCTGCGGTATAGTTCGCGCTGTAAGTACCATCACCATGGTCAGTAGCTGGTGAACCGATCTGTCCAGCTGAAGCCTTCAATGTAATTGTTTCTCCAGAAATGAATGACCCATATTGATCGGTTAATTGAAGTTCTAGATTAGTTATAATCTTTCCGTCAGCTAAAAAGTGCCGATTTCCTAACAGGAACTCAATCTGATCCACCGGTGTATTTTTTGTCACTGGCCGCTGTAATTTCAACGATATGGTATCCGATGTCAGTGATTGGTTCGTATTATCAATAGCCATGGTATTTGATAAACTTAGAAAAGTATCCTGACGTTTTTTGACAATAAAGCTTAGATTAGCCAAAGCCATATTTTTTTCAGGTGTGCTATCCGAAATTGGCGACATTATAGCCTTAGTAAATGTGATGGACCCCGACTTTACCCAACTGATATCACCTGAAATACTAGTGGCCTTATCATTAGAATAGCCATTCGCTAAAGAAGAAGGAAAACCAAGTTGACTCGGTTGCTCAAGATACAAGTCAATACTACTAAATTGTAATTGGGCTGGATCATAATTGAGAGTCGCATGGCAAGCAACAAGTCCTAAAACTGAATTAGCAAGGACTTGAACGGTTATTTTTTGGCCAACTTTCGGCAATTTCGTAACAGAGGGTTGAAGTGTAAGAAAAACGGATCTCGTGGTTTCAACTGGAGTATATTGAGTGAAATCATCCAGATTACTGATAAGTATTTGATAATCAAAATTATCAACCAAATTGTCTTGGTTGAGATCACTAATCAGCCCACTTTCGTTTTTTTGCCATTCCTGTCGCATGATACTGAGGTCTTCTAAGTTAACACCACCGTCGCTATTTAAATCCCAAGGCACCATGTCAATGAATGATATTTGGGTGGGAATAGCATGTCCTGCTTGGTCTGCTAATTTGAACTCAGATATAGACAGCCGTGTACGAGAACGAGAAAGAGCTTTGAATGTGAATACGGCAACGGTTTTTCCCAACGACAAGGTCTTAGCCCTCGGGAAACCGGCAGCGGCAAATACAACTGAGCCAGCTCGGAATAGTTGGCCTAATTTTGATGGTGGTACAGGCGTCGGGTGCTCACTATTGTTGCTACTATACCAAGCTGCGGGAAAAAATTGCGTATCCATAGACATTTCTACCAGCTCTAGTTTTTCTGAATCATAATTTAATGTTCCTTCAAATCCTGATATCTTTTCGGAAAAGGCTAAAGGTGTGTGAATGTCAACCTCAACACTTATTAATTCTCCCACATGTGGATTAAGACTGGAAGATTGCAAGTGGGAACTGACAGGGAAATTCACCTTTAAGTCTGTAGCCTTGACTGCTCTAGGCTGGCCAGTCGATTGGCCAAAATGATCCATTACCAAACTTGCATCGATAGCTTCAACGATTCCATCCTGATTGATGTCTCCTATCAGCTCAAATCCAGTCTTCTTTTTTCCCCATTGTTGAATAACAGGCACTAAGTCGTAGATATCGATCAATTGATTATTATTGACATCCCAAGAAATAGTTTTAAACGTCTGCTGCCGCTCATTTTCTAGCAGCGGTGCTTCAAGGTGCTTACGATCGATTGGTTGTAGTACTAAATTCTGAGCCGTTTGGTAATCTAGTTGGGACGATCTCACTGTGATCGTGTCACTTGTTGGTTGTAATATTGATAAAATGGGTGCTGTATAAACGGCTGTATAAACACCTGCTTTGGATTGAGTTAGTTGACCGATTGTGCCTTTAATTGCTGTTACAGAGAGGGTGTTATCCTGCAGGTTTGGATTTGTAGTTGCCATAATGACTGTCAATATCGTTTGATCAAAGCCGTCGGCTATTACTTCTTGATCGGCAAGTTCTAATTTCAGACTTTCATCTGGTAAGTTTGCTGTTTCGAAGTCATCTAATGAAAAATTGATTTTAACTGCCAAGTTTTTGATGTCTACTAGTGTCACGTAATAACTTGTTTTAGCAACCATCTGGCCCGTAGGATTGTCAACAGCTTGAAGCGTGATTTGGTCATTTACCCTAGTTCGTCTTGAACCAAAAATGTCGAGAAATGACAAGGCAAAACTTCCATCTGACCGCGTCTCTGACTGTGGAGACAAAAACCATCCATCTTTAACTCGCATGTTTTGGCCAATAACTCGGTAACCTGTACCAGCTGGATTTCCATTAGATAATTCTAGAATTCCAGTGACCGTAAAAGTATCAGTTTCTAATTCTTCGTTTTTTAGTTTTGGGTTTAACTCTGCTGGTAACTGCATATTCAACTCGGCTTCTAAATTCTCGATAGCATTTGAAGTAACAGCATAAACGATTTCCGATATTGATTGGCCAGTATCAGGGATATCTGCAATTTGCACAACTATCTGGTCGCCAACACGAGTTCGGTTGGAACCAAATATATCTAGAAAGGAGATCACATAACTGCCGTCTTTACGCGTTTTAACTTTAGTCAAGGTTTCCTGTTGAAACCATCCAGTTTTGAGGCGTTGATTTTCGGCCTTTACTTGGAATCTAGTAGAGACTTGTAATCCATTCTGATGTGTGATTCGTCCATTTAGATTGAACGCATCAGTCCCATCTTGACCATGCGAAACAGTAGTCCAAGCTAGACAAAACATGACAGAGAAGTAAGTATGTACTAGCCAAAGATAGCGATCTGAGATCATATTAATCAAAATAACAGCAAATAAGTAATAGGGGTGACAGAATCTTTATTCTAGCATAGAAGTA
Source organism: Planctomycetaceae bacterium (assembly GCA_002722955.1). Lineage (GTDB taxonomy): Bacteria > Planctomycetota > Planctomycetia > Planctomycetales > Planctomycetaceae. The sequence continues at coordinate 9,516 of PBMZ01000006.1, forward strand.
CTAAAGCGTAAAGCCCGTGGCAAGCCAAATTGTTTCACTTTATATTCACCTGATCAGTATAATAGAAGCATTATAGTTAATAAAAACAGATGACAGAGCGAAAAATGAAAACATCACTTCCACTCCTTAGTGATCAACAGATGAAATCTTTTATCCAAGACGGGTATATCAAATTAGCTCCTGAGTACCCACCTGAGCTTCATGAAAAGATATACCAAGAAATTGAACATATGTTGAATAAAAACGGGAACTTAGGGAATAATATCCTACCGTTGATTCCTGATATTCAAAAAATTTTCGATGACCCTCTAGTACGTGGTGCTTTGACCGGAGTTCTGGGTATCAACTACGTCATGCACTCACATCGTTTTTGTCATTTTAATGCTCCTGGCAGTACTGGACAAGATTTTCATAAAGATAGCTACGAAGGTGACGTTTCTGCGAATAGCCACCGTTGCCGTTGGGCTATGGCTTTTTACTATCCTCAGCACACACCAAAGAAAATTGGCCCAACGTCTATTTTACCAAGCTCACAATACTACGATACAAGCCAAGCTGCAGACCAGCATAATGAACTAATCCTATCAGGCCAATCAGGCACAATCACTATAGTTCATTATGACTTATGGCACCGTGCTATGGCCAACCTAAGTTCGAGCAACCGATATATGTTGAAATTCTTATTTTATCGATTGCAGGAACCAGCCATTCCTACCTGGGAAAACGAATCTACGGAATGGCTCCCATCGAAGGATCAGGAATTATCTCAATCTGACAATCTAATCCTTTACCAAAAGATCTGGTCTTGGTATCAAGGTAAATCCACTAGGCCTCAAACAACCGAGATTCAAACTAGTTTGCCAGATCTGTTTAATCAATTGTCTGATACACGAGAAAGCGAATGCTTGAAATCAGCCTACGCACTAGGAGCCGCTGGGAATCCTGCAATCTCCGGTTTAGTTGATCGATTAGCGGATGAGTCAACTGGACGTTATGCAACAATCTCTCTTGGTGCTAGTGATCAGAATGCAGTTCCAAGGTTGATTTCCGCTTTGAAACATCCAAAAGACATTGTTCGAGCTCGAGCAGCCCATGCCTTAGGTAATTTGGGCGTAGCCTCCGAGCCTGCGAAACCAAAACTTTTGTTATCTCTAACCGATTCAGCTCCCAGAGTACGTCGAAATGCGGCAGAATCCTTAGGCAACATAGGATTTAAAAATGGCGATTATTCATTTGCAGAACAACAAGCTGCAACTTTAGGCCAATTGTTGAAAGATGAATATTACTGGGTTCGAGATAACGCCGCTCGCAGCTTAGCAAAAATGGGAGTTCAAGCCGAGCAAGCGATTCCGAGTTTGCAGTTAGCTCTGAATGACGAAAACCGTTATGTTCGATTTAATGCAGCTATAGCTCTAAAAGAAATTGATACACGAAAATCTAAGGAAATCTTATTCGATTATTTATTCACTTCTCGATGGTGCTCATTGACCAACTCAGATAGTGCTTTTTAGAGCAGAAATAAGTGGAGTGAGTTCTTACTGATTAACAGATAAATAATTAATAAACCAATCGCGACAAAAGGCTAAAAATCTAAGTCTGACTCATTTACCAGTTTCTCAATTACCGAATTTAGATCCACTGCCCCTAAGTCGCCGTCTTCTCGTGCCCTAAGCGAAACCGTTCGACTTTCTTCTTCTCTTTCGCCAACTATTAACATGTAAGGTATCTTCTCTAGTCGAGCTTGACGAATTTTAGCCCCAATTTTGTCATCTTGGCTGTTAAATTCTGACCTAATACCTTTAGCGATTAGTATTTGGTGAATTTCTTTTCCATATTTCACGAACCGTTCACTAATTGTCATTACTACACACTGTATTGGAGCTAGCCACATTGGAAATGCTCCGGCATAATGTTCTATGATAAGCCCGATGAATCTCTCAAAACTACCATACAAGGCGCGGTGAATGACGACTGGCCGTTCTGATCCACCACTTGATGTAGTATATGTCAAATCAAATCGTTCTGGTAATTGGAAGTCTAGTTGAATTGTTGCACATTGATGCTCGCGATTGAGTGAGTCACGAACATAAAAATCGAGTTTAGGTCCATAAAACGCAGCATCTCCTGGATTAATCTCAAAATCGAGATCATTATTTTTTAAAACCTCTTCTAAAGCCCCCTCAGCTTGGTTCCATACGGGTACGTTACCCATGAATTTTTCCGGATCACGGGTGCTTAGAACAGCACGGAAATCTAGATCGAAGGCCTGATAGATACGGCTGATCAAATCGATAATTCTATTATGTTCATCCTCAATTTGTTCTTTAGTAATAAAATTGTGTGCATCATCTTGACTGAATTGGATTGCTCGTACAAGTCCACTTAAAGCTCCAGTTCGCTCATTTCGATGCAAAACACCTTGGTCATACAGACGGAAAGGTAGCTCACGATAACTTCTTCGCTTACTCTTAAAAATCAACATGTGAGCGGGACAATTCATTGGCTTCAGCCCACTTTTAGGTTTACCTTCTTCATCATCAAAGGTAAACATATCACCACGGTAGTGTTCCCAATGACCAGACGCTTGCCATAGGGATTTGTCATAAATTAGAGGCGTTCGAACTTCATTATAACCGCTGTTTAAATATAGTTTTCGAGCCTTTTGAGCGAGCGTATTATAGACTGTAGTCCCTTTTGGTAACCAGAAAATAGCGCCCGGAGATTCCGGGTGTAATTGAAACAATTCTAGTTCTTTGCCCAAGCGCCTGTGATCTCTCTTTTCAGCTTCTTTCAACATCGTCAGGTAAGTGTGCAACTCATTCTTTGTTGACCAAGCAGTACCGTAAATTCGTTGTAGTTGCTCACGATCTTGGTCAGCTCGCCAGTAGGCTCCAGAAACACGAAGAAGCTTAAAAAAACGGCATTCTTTCGTTGTATCAACATGTGGGCCTTTGCATAAATCAGTGAACTCACCGGTGTGATAAATGGAAACGCCACTTTCAGAAACCCCTTCATTTTCACCAGATAATTCTTGGTCTGAGATGCCGTCGATCAGTTCCAATTTGAACTTTTGGTCTTGATTGGAAAACCATTCACGAGCTTGTTCAAAAGACCAGTCTTCTTGTACGAATGGTATTTTCTCTTTGATGATTTTTTTCATCAATTTTTCGATTTCGACTAGATCATCTGGTGTAATCGAGCACGGAAGTTCCATGTCATAATAAAATTCATTTTCAATAGGGGGACCAATTGCAAACTTAACACGCTTGGGTTCGAACATTTGCTGAACCGCATAAGCCATAACATGAGCAGTAGAATGACGAACTCGGTACAGATAGTCTTGGTGTGAATGGTCAGGCTTGTTCAAAGGGCTTGGCATAACAATCTTAAACTCAACTTAGGGGTGTGTTTACCCTACTCATTGCAAGGTGCCAGAGGGCAAACACGTGAAATAGTATAAACTGGTATTTTTTTCTTACACAAATGGAAGAGGGCCGTTGAAACGGCCCTCTTCTTTCCAAAAGAGGCTTCAGAATAAAGTGAATGGGCGGTACGGGATTCGAACCTGTGACCCCTTGCGTGTCGGGCAAGTACTCTAACCAACTGAGCTAACCGCCCCAAATAAATATAGCCCCTAATGAAATGGAGTGAAGGCGGCGGTCGGAATTGAACCGACGCATAGAAGTTTTGCAGACTTCCGCCTTACCACTTGGCTACGCCGCCAAAGAGCGGAAGACGAGATTCGAACTCGCGACCTCCACCTTGGCAAGGTGGAGCTCTACCACTGAGCTACTTCCGCAAAAGGTTCACCGATTATACCAAGGCTGAAAAAGAGTTGTCAACAAAATTTGACATATACCCAACCCTATAAAAAAGAAGCAAAGCTAGTCGGAGGCTTAGTTCAAATCAAATAACTGACTACAGTAGAGCCAAAATGGCAGATAGGTCTGGCATCTAGATCTAACGTGTCTCCTCTCGATAAATTTACTAAATTCAAGTTGACGCTTCGGGTAAAGATTCAAAAAAGTACTGATTTCAGGCCGTTTTTATATGCTAGATAGACTAGTACCTACTGAAGAGTACCCTGTTTGTATACATTGGATCGGGCTACCTGTAGGCTATTATTGGTAATTAGGCTATTATTGGTAATATTGATGAGTGTTATATATAATTGACCTATCAACTGTAACCTTAGCCCTACGAGATCTATGATATCCAAGATCGAATCGGTCGAAGAAATGTTTGTTCTGGCGCTAAAATACCAAAAAGCCGGCGATTTATCGATGGCTTCGCAAATTTACCAAAAAATTTTGGCTGTTGACCCTGAACACACTGCTTCGATCGGCAACTTAGCTTTGATTGTTCAACATTCAGGCAATAATGATTTAAGCATCAAGTTGCTAAAGAAACTTATCTCTCTGGAGCCTAATGATACACGTGCATACAGCACTCTAGGCAATGCTTATTACCATCATGGATGTGCTCAGGCAGCAATTGAGTGCTATAAAAAAGTCCTCGAATTAGAACCGGAGTCTACGTCAGCTTTCGCTGATCTCGGTATTACGTACCAACATATTGGTGATTTTCATCAAGCTGTATCGTATTTGAAGCGTGGACTTGAGTTGGATGCGAATTCAGGACACATCAACTTCTGTTTAGGAAATGTTTACTACGAATCGGCTAACTATAAACCGGCTATTCATCATTACAAAAAAGCAATACAAGTAGAACCTGATCATTCAGAAGCATATGCAAACCTAGCATTGTCTTACAAAGCTTTAAAGCAAAATAACCTTGCAATTGATAGTCTAAAGATTGCCCTTGAATTAACACCCAATTCTTCTAATTTTCACTATAATCTGGGTAATATATATCAACAGGTAGGAAAACCTAAAAGAGCCATATTATGTTACCAGAAAGCTATTCAAATAAAGCCTCGTTTCTCCCAAGCCTATATTAACTTGGGTAATATTCTTCGTGATTTAGGACGACGTAATAAAGCCATCGAATACCTAAAGGAGGCGGTACGTCTTGCTCCTGGCGATCCTGATGTATATTATAATCTAGGTCTTCACTTATCTGATCTCAACGATTACAAAAAATCCAGCCATTTTTATCAGATTGCTATTGGTCTGAAATCTAAACAAGCTGTAAGTAACTATCTGATGGATTTGAATTACTATGAACAAATTGACCCAAAGTTGATTTTTGATAACCACTTAAGAGAAGCCAAAAAGTTACACATAGATCCGTTATCGAACGACCCGATTTCCGTTCCGCGACAAGATGGATATAAATCAAAGATCAAGATTGGCTATTTATCATCTGATTTTAGAAACCACAGTGTCGCTTGCTTTTTTCAGCCAATTGTTGAGTTTCATAATAGAGATGAATTCGAGGTTTTCTGTTTTTCTAACTCAAGCATTGAAGATGAAATAACTAATCAGATCAGGACTCATTCTGACCACTTTATTCCAATTCATCACTTGCCGGATGTTGTAGCTTTTCAAAAAATCAAAAGCCAGGACTTAGATTTTTTAATTGACCTTAATGGGCATACTAGCGGTAACCGTTTGGCGATTTTGCGCTCTGGACTAGCCAAGAAAGTTTTGTCTTGGATCGGTTATCCTACGACAACTGGATTATCCACAGTTGATTATAAAATTAGTGACAACTATTGTGACCCAGCACCGTTTACTGATCAGTTTTACGCAGAAGATTTATTGAGACTAGACGGTTTCTTCATGGTTTATAAACCACCAAACTTTTTGCCTGAAATACAACCGAGTCCCTGTTTTTCTAATGGTTATTTAACTTTTGGTTGTTTCAACAATTTCAAAAAGATTAATCATTCACTAATTCGGATGTGGTCAAGGGCCCTGTTAGATCAACCGCATTCTAGACTGATTTTGAAAAATAGTGGCAAACCTAATCAGCAGCAGAAAGAGATTTTTTTGGATTTTTTCTATCAATCAGGTGTTGACGATTCGCGTATCAAATTTTTCGATAGAATGGAAAGTAGAGTCGATCATTTGAATTTATACAACTTGGTTGATATCAGTCTTGATACCTACCCATATAGTGGAACGACGACAACATTTGAATCCTTATTGATGGGCGTTCCTGTCTTTACTATGGTTGGCCAAACACACGTTTCTCGAGTGACTGGTTCAATTTTGGACCAACTGGATTTACATCAATTCACTGTTTCTAATTTCGAAGACTATGTGCCAGAATTGAGACAGTTAGCACAGAAAAAGTGTAACTTCGATCGGAGTTACCGCCAGAGATTGCTCCAGTCGAATTTATGTGACGGCTTAACGTTTGTAAGAGGATTGGAAACTAAACTGAAGCATGTAAGATAGATTAAGGCACTTGTAAATTCCAAAATTTTTCTTTTAATCTCTAGGTTAAAAGAAAAATATTAAAACAGGTGTCACATTCTAATCTTGATTTATGTAGACTTGTGTTTTTCACCAAAGTATGAATTCGATCACAAAACATAAAAAATTACTGCACAAGAATTACTCAACTAACCTGATGACTAAAATTAATTTTACTAATCATCTATCTGTTGACCAGTTGTTTGTAACAGCTGTACAACATCATCAAGTCGGTGATTATGAACAAGCTGAAATTATTTATCACCATATTCTAGGGCTAGATCCAGCACACTACCTTTCGCTCAATAATTTAGGATTAATTAACCTGCAGTCAGGCAGAAATAATCAAGCTGAGGAATATTTCAAGCATGCTATTACTGCCAATTCAAACTACTATGAAGCTCACACTAACCTGGGTAATCTACATCTACGTAATGGATGTTGTGTGCCGGCTATAAGTTCTTACAAAGAAGCTCTTCGGATCGCTTCTGATGATGAAGAAGTGTGGGCCAACTTGGGTAATGCTTACTTTAAGAACAATCAATTTGGCCAAACAATAAAATGTTATCAGACAGCTATCCAGCTTAACTCAAGCAGGTATGACCTGCATAAAATGCTGGGCAATTGTCATTATATTCTGGGTCAATACCAAGATGCTATTAGATCTTATAAAGAGTCTTTAAAAATAAACCCTAGGCAACCTGAGCTTTATTGTAAAACAGGGTTATCTTGCCAAAATATTGGTTTGTATGAACGAGGGGTGGAATGTTTTAGACAAGCAGTGGCTTTGGAGCCAGACGATGCTGAACTACATAGTCAGTTTGGTACATCCCTTCTATTAACAGGCGATTTTATGAATGGGTGGCTTGAGTATGAATGGAGACACAAAATGGCTAAATACAACAGGCATTTTGTCAAACCGTTTTGGACCGGAGAAGATTGTGATGGTCAAACTCTGTTAATTTATGCCGAACAAGGGGTAGGGGACACCATCCAATTTTTACGATTTGTTACGCTACTCAAAGATAGAAATCTTACTATTGTTTTTGAATGCCCTCCACGTTTGAAACCTTTGATAGAAAGTTGGAACTTTCTCAGCAAAAAGTTCAAGGTTTTTTCTATTGGCGAAAATTTGCCAGACTTTGACTTTTACCTACCATTAATGAGCCTACCATTCCTGTTGGGTCTTAATCAAATTGACCAGATATCATCAATCGCGCCTTGTCAGTTCTCTATTTGTGGTACTGATCATCGGTATTTAATAAAAAGAAATGAGAATGACTTAAAAATTGGTTTAGCTTGGGCTGGAAATCCTGAGCACGCTAGGGACCGCGATCGTTCGATTAAATTCACTGAATTCTCTAAATTGTTACGATTGAAAAATTGTAGTTTTTTCAGCCTGCAAGTTGGCCAAGCCAGAACTGAACTATACGAAACATCAAACGCTTCACTTAGAGAGTCAATTACAGATTGGGGACAGACTTTTACTAATTTTTTTGATACGGCCCAAGCTATCAGCCAGCTTGATTTAGTCATAACTGTGGATACAGCAATCGCCCATTTATCTGCAACGATGGGAAAAATGACCTGGATTATGTTGTCGGCCAACCCGGATTGGCGCTGGCTAGTACGGAGAGAAAATTCGCCTTGGTATCCACAAGCTCGACTTTTTCGGCAACAAATTTTTGGTCGGTGGGATTCAGTGATTGCAAATATTGCCCAAAATTTACTCAAAATAAAAAAGAATTAAAAAAAACTCAAGTTGAGTGAAAAACGTTCGACATTACTACTGGTGGTAGATTTTGAACTTAATTTCGATGCTGTTTTCAGCGTTCTTAGGTTTGTGTTCAAGCCACTAAAGCGTATTTAGTCATGACTTTAACGAGCTATTGTAGCCATTAGGATTAATCCTTCAGGAGGTAAACTAGATAATGGCATCTATTCGAACTAACTTACAAGCGGGATTGATTTCTCGCCAATTGTCTAACATTAATCGTAGGTTTACAACTAACTTAGAGCGGTTGTCAACCGGCTTGCGCCTTAATCGGCCAGACGATTCACCAGGGCAATATGGTGTAGTTATTAACCAAAACCTGCAAATACAGTCTCTTAATCAGGGCGTCCTTAATGCCCAGAATGCAGCAGGAATGCTGCAGACGGCCGAGGAAGGCATAAACACGTTAATTGATGTGTTGAATCGAGCTCATGATTTGGCAGTCACCGCTGCAGATGCTACCTTGACTCAGGCTCAGCGCCAGCAGGCACAAGACGAAGTTGAAAGCTTACTCACTGCAAGCGACGGGTCAGCTGAGATTCAGCAACTGCTGGATAATGTTAACTACAACGGAGTCAAGCTTCTAGCTGATTCTGAAAAATCGGCTGCCATCCAAAATGCGGCTATCGGTGTCGTGGGTGGTTCTCGTGAGGCTACGGCCGCTGGTGGTGATAAAGTAGATCTACTCACTTTAACTGGTGGTTCTGCTACTCAGTTCTTTGAGACAACTGCTGCTTCAACTGCCCTAGGTGGTAACAACTTCGATACTATCACCGCTACTGACTTGACTAGTGTTGGTTTGGCAACGTCCAAGTCGGGCTTGGTTATAAACATGTCCAACGTAGCTGACACTGTTAACAAAGGTGATATTCTTGAGTTATCCGTAACCAATTCTTCCGGTACAACTAGTGATCAGGTGATCGTTGCTAGAGTAGATCAAGACGCAGGAAATAAGGGTGGATTAGATAATGTAACAGTATTCAATGCGGACGGTCATACGGTAGCATTGGATTTGTATGATCTGTTGAATACCACAGGAATTTCTTCGTCTACCGATACCTTCTCTATCAAGCGTATCCCCCAGACCTTGATTTTGGATTCAACCGGAGCAACCGCTACAAGTGGGTCATCACGTAACTTCAACCCTGGTACAATTGCGACTACCAATAACACAGATAGTGAATTCCGGGAAGTTCTGCATATCGGTGTTGCACTAAAAGCATCTAGCGATGCTGGTGCAGCTGCACTGAGTCGGGTTACCGTTAGTTTTGCTGACACAGATCCACTAGCCGCTGCGCGTAAAATCCAAGCAGCTATTGAAGATCAATTGGGTGGTGAATATCGTAAAGGTGGGTCTCTACACATTGACGTCACTGCAGTTGCCGATGTCTATAAAATTCAAGACCCTGACATCACCGGTGGTGGTGACACCAACAACTCTTTACTCGTTGCGAGCAAAGCGGAGCTTACTGAAGACTTATGGACTAGTACTAAAAATGTGATAGGTACTGGTGCGTATAATAGCTTCAATGGTACGACTTACATGGATCAGGTTGGCCGAGAATATGCAGATGCTAGCAAGGTCTTCTTCAAGTTCTCCACAACCACTACGGCAGGTGTCAACCAAACACCCGAGCTGCGTGTGATGTCAGACACTTTAGCTGGCTATACAGACTCAACTTATCCAGACCGGCTATTCGGCAACTCACTGAGTATTGCTACTGGCGAGCACGGCAACGATAAGTTCATGTTGACAATCGACGGAGAAGAAGTTGAGGTCGATTTGGACGCTGATTCTTCAAGCTCAACCAATACACGAATCCAGACTTTAGTAACTGCAGCTGAAGCCAAGACCATAGGTCAGGCTAATACAACAGCCGCTGCGAACATGTCTGTGACTGCGATTGGTATTGCAGACAACAACACAACTGCGGGTGTTACCTATACAGCAGGTAGCGTTAATACCAACTTTAAGATCACGAATGATGTCGATGCTGGTTTAGACTATGCTATAGGTAATTCTACCAGTCGCAACTATACTGGCGGTTATTACAGTCAGGATAACTTGCGGACTATGCTAACGAACGCAATCAATACTGCAACGACGTCTGCTAAGGACGCTAGCGTATCCTACGACCACGCAACTCGTACGTTTACGGTAACTACTGGGTCCAGAAGTAATCTTAGTAGTCTTAATGTTGGTAAAAGTATAGCAACTAACATCACTTTAGATAACTCAGCTAAAGCGACCAACATAGTTGATAGTACTCCAGGTACATCTGGCTTTGTAGGAGCTCTCGGTCTATCCCAAGGTGCTTCGAGCTCAGGATCAGGGTCGTTCTTTGAGTTCCGTCTTGGTGGCGATGGGGATACGTACTCCATTAACTTTGGCACCTTTGGTGTAACTAACATGGGTGCTGACCAAGTTGATATTTCGAATATCACCTTGTCAACCCAAAGTGGAGCGGCTAGTGCCATTTCGGTTATCGAGCAGGCATTAGATAGTATCAGCACTACACAAACCAAGATTGGTGCTGGTATTAATCACATGCAACGTCGTGTAAATGTGATGGAAAGCCATCGTGAAGCTTTACGTGGTGCTAAGGCAAGGATTGAAGAGATTGACTTTACCGTCGAGACCAGAAATCTGGCCAGTTTGCAGATTTTATTACAATCTAGTACTGCAGCTCTAGCGCAAGCCAATATTATTCCACAAACTTTATTGCAGCTTCTCGCTTAATCTAAGTTTAATTATTGAGGCAAAGAGGATTTCCCTCTTTGCCTCTCTCATTGAGGTAGGATATGTCTTCAGTTAATGCCATTAATTCCTCTGTCGACACTGCCGTCGCTAGTGTCAAACAACAGATTTTGCTGGCTCAACAAAATGCCAGTCAACAAAAAACCGACCAATCAACGATTCGGCCCACATCTTCTGATGTTGATGTAAGGCCTAGTGTAGATGCAGACCACCTCGGAGTGGAAGATATCACTGAAGTCGTTGAAGTTGATGCGCCAAAACCTCAAGAAATGTTGGATAAAGTTCGCAATGTAATTCCTAAATTAAATTCAGTCATGCATAGCATGAACCTCAAACTTAGGTTTGAGGAATTTGCAGACTCCGGACGTTACTATGTGCGAGCGATGGATATGGTTGAACAGAAGGAAGTTTCCAGACTCCCCCACGATCAGTTTTTAAAACAGGCTGAAGTAACTAAGCATTTTATCAGTGGTTTATTCGTCGACCAAGGTAAATAGTAGAATTTAATAGAGGAAACCTTTTACCGTGAACCACCCCCCCACAGACGTTCCAGAACAGCAATATCGTACGGTTCAGGTGGAAACCTCAACCACCTTGAACTTAGTACAAATGGCGTATGATGGTATTGTTGATAATTTGCGCCAAGCGGTTCAGGCGCTCAAGTCTGAGCCTAAATCTCTTGATGTTTTTAACGAAAAAGTATCAAAAGCCCAACAAATTGTTTCTGCGTTAGATGATGGAATAAATGAAGATGAGGGAGAGCTATCAGCTCTTTTAACCAGTTTCTATGAGTTTATCCGAACAAAATTGATCGAGTCTAATATGCAAAAATCACTGGATGGAATAGAAGAGGCTTTGTTAGTTGTCGAGCAAGTTCGTGGTTTTTGGGCAGAAAGTAGTGAACTTGATGTGGATATTGGTACTAGAAAGGAAGATAATGTAAAAATCGATTTTTCTGGATAATAATAGTTTTGCTGAGTTTTAGATTTGACTTATAACTGCCTGAACCAAGCGCGGGCTCTCTCTTCCCAGCAGCGTTACGCCGAGTCAAACGAGATTTGTGACCTTATACTTCGGGCCGATGGCCGTGATGTGGCTGCACTACAATTGAAAGCCCTCAATCTGGCTAGCTCGGGTGAACTAAGTCTTGCAGGCAACTTACTTCAGAAGTGTAGTAAAATTTCCCCTGAGGATGAGAAGGTTTGGCTAGACTTAGCTTATATCTATTCTAAACAAGGGGAGTGTGACCTATCGGAAGCCGCATACCGTCGATCCATATTTCTTGCTCCTGATTATTCCCCCGCATATAACGGTATAGCAGTGATCCAAGCCCGAAAGGGGGATTACAAATCGGCCATAGCCACACTAAGACAGGCGGTAACCGTCAACTCAAACGATCTTGTTTCTTACAACAATTTAGCCCGCCTACTTGAAAGTAACAAAGAATTCAAGAGCGCAATGATGATTTATCAGCGGCTTTTGACTTTGTCTCCGACAGCTGATAATTACCAATCTCTCATTCATTCCTACCTGAAAGCTGGTTTATCTAAGGCTGCTGCCTCGACGTGCTGTGACGGCTTAAGGAAGCATCCAAAAAACATAGCTCTGAGGAGAATTTCATTTCAACTAGAAAATGGTCCTGTCAAAGTTTCACCTGAAGCTGATCAGAAAGTTAAAAAACAACTTGAAGTGATTCTTCAGCTATTAAAAAAAGATAATATAGACACTGCTGGACAATTGTTTGAACAACTTTATCGAGAGAACCCGTACCACCCATTACTTTTGCATGATTATGGCTTATATTGCCTCCGGCATGCTAACCGAAAAAATATAAAGTTTGGCCTCGAAATATTGGATAGAGCAGTCCTAATTTATCCAAATTTTCTTCCTCCCTATAAAACACTAGCCAATTATTTTTATTCTCAGGATGATTTTGAAAGTGCTATTTTGTTCGCCAAAGAAGGAATCAAGTTTAGCCAATCTCAGTCAGATTTGTACTATGTGCTTGCAATGGCACTGAAAGAAATTGGAAAATTGAAAGACGCAATTCAGGTAATGGAGAAAGGCTTGAAAGCGGACGGTCATATACCAATAGAGATGTATCATGAACTTGGCCTACTATATGATAATGTAGGGCAGTTTAGTTGCGCTAAATCGTATTATCAAAAAGCATTGTCAGTTGACCCTGATTATTATCAGTCTAAGTTTAATTATGGTTTGCTTTTATCTCGATCAGGTTTTGTAGATGAATCAATTCTCACTTTTGATGAATTACCATTTCTTGATCAGAATGGATATGAAGCTCTTTTGTATGCACTCGCTTGTCATCCGGAAAAATATCGACATCTTCCTCTTTACTTGAAAAAATGGCCTAAATTATATGCAGGTCATATAGTGGCAAAAACTGTACACTTTAAAAAAAATAAACAAAAAAAAATTCGAATCGGTTATGTATCTGCTGACCTTAGGAAACATCCCATAGCACATTTTATGGCTGGGATTTATTCTCATCATAATAAAAATGACTTTGAGATTTACTCTTATTATAATGGCATGAATGTTGATACTTACACATCTCAATTCAAGTCTCAATCCGACCAATGGCGTAATATCCGATCGCTTTCCGATCAGGATCTAGAACATCAGATAAAAAGAGATCAGATTGACATACTCATTGATCTTTCTGGTCATACAAGCCACAATCGACTGCCAGTTTTTGTCGCTAAACCAGCACCAATACAAGTCACGTATCTCGGATATTTGGCTTCTACGGGAATACCACAAATAGATTATCGGCTTATTGATGGGTATGCTCGACCGGATGTTGGTATAGAGAAATTAATCGAACTTCCAAATTGCTACTTGTGCTACCAACCGCTTGAATCAGGTATCTCAGCTAGTATTAACGCACAATCTAAAAAAGGGCATGTGACTTTTGGTAGCTTTCATCGTCTTTCTAAAATTCATCATCGCTTGGTGAACGTCTGGTCTGAGATTTTATTGAGGGTGCCAGATTCAGCACTTTTGATGAAGACGAGATATCTCGATGATCCCGAAATAAAAATGAAACTCTTAGATAAATTCATTGATAATGGCATCGATCCGGAAAGAATTATTTTTAAAGGTCATTCTGACTCCTTAACCTCCCATCTCTCCGCCTACAATGATATTGATATTATGCTGGATGCATTTCCATATAATGGAACAACAATCACCTGTGAGTCCTTGTGGATGGGGGTTCCAGTTGTAACTGTAGCGGGACAAGTCCATTTTAGTCGTGTAGGAGTTAGTATCAATACCAATTCTGGGCTCCCTGAATTGATCGGAAACGATGAAAATGAGTATGTCAAGATTGCCTCAAATTTGGCCGAGGACCATAGCCGATTGGCTGAATACAATTGCCAATTGAGAAAACAATTTTTGGATTCGTTAGTTTGTGACCCAGTTACTTTTACCCAAAACTTGGAAACTACCTACAGAAAGATGTACCACCGCTGGCGACATTCGAACTGATCTGGATCCTTATTTTTGCCTTAATTGATTTGAATAGTTCGGCATTTTAATTGTAAGGATATCTATTCAGAAATATCTTGAGGCCTTAGATATTATCGTTTTTGAAATGGCTAAACTCCTTTTATGTCATTAGTATTCATTAGGTAAATTATTCAGTTAGTAGTATACAAGGAATTCGATCCGGATTTTCACCCAAACTGGTCTCATACATTTTTACCTTTCAGTTCGTAGCTGGCATACTTCCATTATCTATTTATTGTATCGATGGAAGTTCAAATTATATAAATTTCTTATACTAAAAATCGTATACAGTTGAAGTAATTGTACAAAGATAAACCATTAAGATTGAATATATCGAGTTACAAAATCTGTTTACTTTTAGTTTTTTCGTTTCATCCTTGTAAAAGGATATAGAATGTCTTTAACTTACAACACAACTGTGAGAAAACCAGAAGTATTTGGAGAAAAAACCTAATTATTGCTAGGAGGTAAGACTATGAAAATTTTGGTTACTGGCAATGCTGGACTTATGGGAGCTCGATTTTGTGATTGGCTGGTTGAAAAAACGAGCCACGATATTATTGGAATTGATGATCTCAGCGGTGGTTATCAAGATAATATTCATCCAAAAGTTACTTTCATTAAACAAAACTTGCTTGATGACCTGACTCCAATCTTTGAACAGCATGAGCCAGAAGTAATTTATCACTTTGCTGCATATGCAGCCGAAGGGCTATCTCCATTTATTCGCAGATATAACTATGAAAACAATCTGATTGCTTCTGTGAATTTGATCAATAACGCAATCAAATTTGATGTTCAGCGGTTTGTTTTTACTAGTTCCATGGCAGTTTATGGCGATTCTTGTACCCCACCTTTTACTGAAAATGACCCGACAAGGCCGATTGATCCATATGGTATTGCCAAACTTGCAGTGGAGAAAGATTTAGAAGTTGCCTATGAACAGCATGGCTTGAAATATACGATCATTCGTCCGCATAATTTCTATGGAGACAAACAAAATATTTGGGATCGTTATCGAAATGTTTTAGGAATTTGGATGAATCAAGTTATTAATGAAGAAAACCCTACGATTTTTGGTAATGGAGAACAGCGACGTGCATTTTCCTGTATAGATGATGCTTTGGTTCCACTATGGAACGCGAGTCAACGAGATGCCTGTATTGGTCAAGTGATCAACCTTGGTGGGATCAAGGATGTTTCGATTTTAGATGCCTGCTTAACTTTATTGGACGTTACCGGAACTAAACTACAGCCAGTTTTTTTAGAAAATCGACATGAGGCAAAAAATGCATTCAGTTCATGGGAGAAGTCCATCGAGTTACTAGATTTTGAACATAAAATCGAGTTGAGGGAAGGATTAGAGAAGATGTGGCAGTGGGCAAAAAAACAACCTAAACGCCCCCAATTCACTTGGCATGAATATGAACTAGATAAAAATCTCTATGGCTTTTGGCAATGATCTTTTTGAACGGCGCGCCTGCTTGTATCATGTACAGTGTTTATCCAACAATCTGTATAAGAACTTAGATTTTTGAAATCAGGCTTCTCATCTTTTGCTTGATAGATTAATTTTACTCAGAAATCTAGATGTATATGGTTGTGAATAAACTGAATCAATAATGTAAGAAATTTGGTGGATTTTTTCAATTTGTATATAATCGCGATTCATAACTTATGGTATTGTTGAATAATAAGTCTAGCTAGGTCTTCTGATGTGAGAATCATTAAGGCGATAGTTTAAAGTTTCTGTTAATAAAAGTAATATTCCGATTCTATTGTCTACATAGTAAAAAAGAAAGATATCTCGATAAAATATAAGAAGATTGAATAGAAAATTTGCTTGTATTTTTCATATGTGGTTCACATAATTAGAATCAATTGAGTAAAAAACAAATGCCTTCTTATGATAACTTGAATATTCTTTTTTCATCTCATTACTCTGACGAGTATATCAAAGTGCCTGATTTTTCTTCTCGGCAGGTTAATTGTGGTCCTAACTGTCAAGATAAAGACGATGGTATTCGTGCATTGTCTGTAAAAACCCCAGTCGGACAATATGATATCCAAGAAATTATTAGCAAGTTGCCCAATAACCAAAGACCTGACTTGGTAATTGTGAAATCGGACGCTACTCGTTCTAATCATCCGATAAATATTGAGAGCTTATCGATACCGACACTTCTGATTATTGGTGATACAATGCACCAACATCGTCCGCTTCAGACGATGTTAGCATATGCAAGGGAGCAAAAATTCGATTATTATGTTGCTGATCACGGAAAAAGACATTTACATTTTTTTCGTCAACTTGGTATTGATGCCCATTGGTTACCTGGCGTACTAATAAGAACATGGGATATCCCATTTGAACAAGTAAGAGATATTCCTATATCATTTGTAGGTCAGGCAGGTAGATTCCACCCCCATAGGCGGCTGTTACT
Source organism: Planctomycetaceae bacterium (assembly GCA_002722955.1). GTDB lineage: Bacteria > Planctomycetota > Planctomycetia > Planctomycetales > Planctomycetaceae. The sequence continues at coordinate 26,409 of PBMZ01000006.1, forward strand.
CGATAAAGTAAAAAATGATAAATTCAATTTATTTCAAACGCGAGCCTCCCAGAAAGACGCTTGTCTTATCTACGCTAAATCTCAGATAACATTGAATTTAAGTATGATGGGTGATATTAACTTGCGGGTATTCGAAGCACTATCTGCTGGTGGATTTTTAATTACAGACGATATATCCCCTCAAGCTGGAAAAGACTTGATATTTAAGAATGGTGAGCATTTGGTTTTATTCAAAGATTATGAAGATCTCAAATCCAAACTCAATTATTACCTAGAAAATCCATCAGAAGCGATGGCTATTGCAGAAAAAGGCTATCAAGAATTCTATTTAAATCATTCCCCAAGCGTCAAGCGTAAGCAATTATTTGACCTAGTATTTGAGGGAAAACTACCAAATTCATATGATGGCAGAACAGACAAACGTTCTATAATCATTCCAGAAAACAAACAAACAGTAATAGCTGATAGGGTTCAGAAATACGAGTATTTACAGTCAATACACCGAATAAAGGAAAAATTAAAACTTATTTTTCTTGTAGGTTCTGACCAATACCTTCTATCTGATCTCGTTGATATGCCAAGATTTGAGTTATATCATACTGATCCTCCATCAGAAAATCTAATGAATGCTATTGGTCCAAACCAAATTACAAGAATAGACTTGACGAACATAAAAAATGAAAATTGTTCTTGCACTTTTGATCTCGCGGTTGTGAGCTGGCAAACTCTTGAATTTTCTTTTTCGAAAAATTACCTCAAAAAGGCTAAGATAAAGCAGGTAATTGTTGCAAACGATAAATCTGTACCCGAAATGGACATTTCGTTTGATATTGATAATGAAATCATGAATTTTGGGTACTTGGCTTTAAGACATGACGGTTTAACTGTTTACCATTTGCAAACTAGAGACTAAATACAGGTTTTCATTGTGAAGAAAATTAAGGTAGCACAACTTGGGGTTGGGTATTGGGGCCCAAATTTACTCAGAAATTTGCTTAGTAATCACAAATGCGAAGTTCAATGTGTTGTTGACTTATCATTAGAACGAAGATTATTTGTGGAAAATCTGAATTCAACTATAAATGTTCAAGCTGATTCCAATGCAGTTTTTGAAGATGAAGGGATCGAAGCTGTGGTGATTGCGACACCAGCGAGAACTCACTTTCAGCTAGTAATGAGAGCTCTTGAAGCAGGTAAACATGTATTGGTTGAAAAACCAATGGCAACTACGGTAGAAGAAGTTGACCTTATCAGCCAAATTGCAGAAAAAAAGGAATTAGTTGCAATGGTAGGGCATACTTTCCTTTACAATCAATGTGTACAGTTCATAAAACGTGTGATTGATCAAGGAGACATTGGTACTGTTCGTTACATATACAGTCAGCGACTGAACTTGGGTCGAATTCGTAGGGACGTCAATGCGCTGTGGAACTTAGCACCACATGATGTCAGTATCCTGCAGTATTGGTTGAACGAACCTGAACCGATTGACGTCTCGATGACTGGAATGTGTTTCGTACAGGAGAGTATTGAGGATGTTGCCTTCTTAAACATTACTTATCCTAACAATATTATGGCTCATTGTCATGTGAGTTGGTTAGATCCTCAGAAAGTAAGGCAAATCACCGTAGTTGGTAGCAAAAAAATGATTGTCTACGATGACTTGGCTGATAATAAAGTTGCTATTTACGATAAGGGAATTGATAGGATGGCGGTTTTAGGAGAGGGAATGGACTTTGATCAGAGCCCTCTATTTACGCTTAGCCATCGTTCTGGTGATGTAATTCTGCCTAAAATTGAATGGAAAGAACCTCTTCAACTAGAAGTTAATCATTTTCTGGACTGTATAATGGGTCAAGATGAATGTTTAACCTCAACGGAACACGCAAGAAACGTAATCCAAATTTTGAGTTTAGCTAGTGATAAAAACAGAACACATTCGCGAAACAGCCATTATTAAAAACAGCCATATTGGAGAGGGTACAAAAATTTGGCACTATGCAAATATTTATGACTGTAAAATTGGTGGGTCTTGTACCATCGGCTCTTTTGTAGAAATTCAGAATGGTGTCAGTATTGGGAATTCAGTGACCATTTCTTCTCATAGCTTCATATGTTCTCTCAGTGTAATTGAAGATGATGTATTTGTAGGACATGGAGTAATGACGATTAATGACATTTATCCACCTTCATTTAAACGTACAGGAAGCAAAGAAAAATGGAAGCCCATATTAATTAAATCTGGAGCAGTGATCGGTAGTAACGCTACGATTATGCCTGTCACTATTGGTGCAAATTCAATAATTGGCGCTGGTAGTGTTATTTTGAAAGATATACCTGATAATGCAGTTGTCGCAGGTAACCCTGCAAAAATCATAAGATATGTGAAATAGTAAATATGAGAGTCCCATTTGTAGATTTAAAATCCCAATATCAAGAAATTAAGTTAGAAATTGACGTAGCAATACAGCAGGTTATTGATCAATCAGCATTTGTTCGGGGTTCCCATGTAAAATCTTTTGAAAAAAACTACAAGACCTTATTCGGGGTTGAACATTGCATTTCTTGTGGTAATGGCACTGATGCACTATACATTTCTCTCAAAGCCTTAGGGATTGGTCCTGGTGATGAAGTTATTACGACGGCTTTGAGTTGGATTGCTAGTTCTGAAGTTATTACCCAGTGTGGAGCAAAAGTAGTTTTTGCTGATATAGAAGCTGATTATTACACAATAGACCCGCTAGATATAGAAAGAAAAATTACTAAAAACACGAAAGCTATAATTCCAGTACATCTTCATGGACAGGCCGCCAACATGCAAGCAATTATGTCAATTGCTGAGCGGCATAACCTTTACGTAATTGAAGATTGTGCCCAAGCTCACCTAGGCAAGTACAGAGGAGAAATACTAGGTACTTTTGGAATTGCGGGTACATTTAGTTTTTATCCTTCCAAGAATTTGGGTGCGTTTGGAGATGCCGGTGCGATTATTTCGAATAACGAAGAGTTTGCTATTAAGGCGCGTATGTTCGCTAATCATGGGGCGATTGAGAAGCCAGATCACTTGTTGGAAGGTATAAACAGCAGAATGGATGGAATACAAGCGGCAGTTCTTTCTGTAAAACTTAATTATTTAAAAAAGTGGAACCAACAAAGGAAAATAGTGGCCAACTCATATACGAAATTCCTATCACGAATTCCTGATATTTTGCCACCAAAAATCCGGCCAGATTCTCAACACGCCTTTCATCTTTATGTAGTACAGACTAATGAACGGGACCAACTCAGATCATACTTGTCGGATGAAGGAATTGATTCGTCTATTCACTATCCAATAGCCCTGCCTTTTCTCGGTGCATACGATTACCTGAAACACTGCCCATCGGATTTCCCAGTTGCTTTTGGAGTAACTCAAAATATTTTGTCTTTACCGATGTATCCCGAATTAACTACCAATCAGTTGGAAAGAATATTAGATACTATACTTCAAAGCACTGTAAGGAAAAAGTGATTGTCGAGAAAAAACGTGGAAAGAACATCATTGCCTAAGTATAAAAACAATCTGAACTCGGTTGTGAAAATACTACTCAATAATCTCGAGAATTGAAAATGCTCACACTACGTTTCTAATAATTCTAATTATCCTCTAAATATTAAAAAAGTGAACTCTTCTTTGAATTGATTGTCTGTCTGTTGTTTGGTTTTCATTGATTTGATAATCTTCTTTTAAGATTCTCCACAGAAACCTACTTATTACAGGATTAATCAGACACAAATATGGGTTGAATTCCTTCTATAAAATGATATTGACGCTGCATTTTATAAAACTATTTTTTCACATTTTTAATCTACCTCAAAACACATACACTCTCCAGTTCACTTTTTGCGATTGATTTATAAGGTAATTATTGAGAAATTGAAATACAAAATTTGGTCTTTCGTACTTTTAACAAGGTATTCGTCATTAAGCTTAAAAAATCAATTTTAAGTCTCTAAATCTCTATAACTCAGATTTACATGATACATAAACGATTGGTAATAATATAAGCGTGATTTATTACAAACTAATCTGACGAGCAAAATTAGGATGTTAGTGTCTTCACAATCAAAAGCTGTTCATAATTATTTCTCCTTTGTGATGGAAAAGCCTAAGCGTTAATCATGATAAAGTGAAAACTAATATTATCAAATGCTTAGGCAATCGATAACAGAAGTGTCTTTTAATTTTGAATTATTTAATAAAAGAAAAAATGCTTTCTCTTTCACTTTTGTTTGCTCAGTGGACATTATTTCTTTGAAATTTCAACTATCATTCACGGAAATGCTTGAATGTTCCTCAATGATAGAATTTAGTAGAATAGAATTGATTCATCATAGTATTAATAGTAGAATGGAGCCAGTGTGTATACAACAATATATGTGTTGTAATAAATAAAAATCTTTAGAAAGCTCAGAGAAATGACGAACTCAATAACAGCTTTAATATTAGTAACAACTAGTTATTGAATCATGGATCAAGACTTAAAGAAAGCCCAATATTTTTTTCAAATCGGAAGATATGAAGACGCACTGAAGATTGGCACTCATATTCTTGATAGCGGAAATCGTTGCCCCCAGCTATTACATTTACTAGGTCTTTGTTGTATTCATACAAACAGGTTCAATGACGCGAAAGAATTTCTTCATCAAGCCGTCATTTTTGAACCCTTAAATGAAAAAAAATGGCAGGATCTCGGGTTTGTTTTTCACAAACTGGGTTTATTTGATCAAGGGTTAGAAGCGTACTTGAATTCTTTACAAATTAACCCTGACTCTGCTCTGGCACTCAATGGTTTAGCCGTTATCTCTGCACACTGTAAAGATTATAATGCTTCTATCAAATATATCCGATTAGCAAATAAAATTGCTCCAAACGATAATAATATTAAGAACAACTACGCTAAAATTAGTGGAATTTGGAAATCTAGAAAGATTTAGCAATTGTATTAAAATGATTGTCTTACTTTCGATCATTGGTTATTCCATAGTTATTTCGAGTTTTAATTTGCGTTTAATAACCTGCAATTATATTGAATTAAATATTACTTTCGACTGGTTCGAGACTACACTGATTTAGGATTTGTGAGATAGACTCGCTACTCTTAATAGTCCATTTTTTGAAGGTAAATGATATGTTGAAGACATTAGCAGTTGACAATCGTTCAACCTTGCGAGACGCAATGCAAGTTATTGATAAAAATAGTGGGATGCCATGTATTATTGTAGATAAAAATGGTATTTTCGTAGGTATTATAACTGACGGAGATATTCGAAGGGCTCTATTAAGAGGTACCGAAATAGATGAAAATATTAATGTTGTGGTCAATTACAAGTTAGAAATAGAAGACCGTAAGCAAATTGTTGCCAATATGGACCTGCCAAAAACCCGTTTAAAATGTATGATGGAAGAACATGGCATCAAACATATTCCTATTTTAGATAATTCTGATAAGTTCATTTACTTAGCTACACAAGAATATATCGAAGAATCTTCAAAACTAAGTTGTGCTTTAGTAATGGCAGGTGGGCTTGGAACGAGACTCAAACCGCTCACTGATAATCTACCAAAGCCTATGTTACCTATCAAAGGGAAACCACTCCTTGAAAGAATTATTGAACAACTTTCAAGGCAAGGGATCTCTAATATTTTTATTTCTACATTTTATAAATCAGAAAAAATCATAAATTACTTCAATGATGGTAAAGATTTTGGTGTTTCAATTAACTACCTACACGAGGACAGGCTAACAGGTACAGCAGGAGCTCTCTTGCTATTGCCACCAATAAATACTCCAATATTAGTTTTAAATGGAGATGTATGTACCACAGTGAATTTTAAACAAATGATGGAATTCCACAATGAGCATCAAGCTGATATGACGGTTGGAACTTATCAATTTGCTTACCAACTTGAGTATGGTGTTTTGGAAACAAAGGGCTATGAAGTCATTGGTATTTCAGAAAAACCGGTGTTGAAATATTCGGTTAATACTGGAATATACATTTTATCTCCTGCTTGTTTTGAATTTATGCCTGACAGCTTTGACAAGTCTGAGTTGTTTCATATGACAGATTTTTTAGAATTGCTGATTCAGCAAAATTTGAAAGTGGTGGATTTTCCAATTTATGAGTCTTGGCTAGATATTGGTAGTATGGAAGATTACAGAGCTGCTCAAGAGCTGAGTGTGCCTTAATGTTAACTAAATTATATAGAAAAATTTATCCTTCGTGAAAGCCATACATCAACATTTCGCCAACTGGACCGCCCTTTTCTAAAGGGAATTCATTTAGTAAGTAACAGTGTGGATCTCAGCCAGTAACAATAAGAAATGTTGTTTGATCAAACCAGATGTATCTCAAATTAGTAAGCTATTTTGGTGTTTTTGAACTAATTGATGGATTTCAAGATCTTTTGATAGTTTCTCTTATTGAATATGGAAACCTAAAAACACTTTTTTTAAAATTAAACCAAAAGTAAAAGATATCATTGATTAAATTTTCTAGTGAAATAAATCCAACAACCATTTAGCATATAGGATGTTTAGAAAATAATGAGAGTTGCTTTTCTTTGTAAGCCTGACAAATATGGAACCAAAGAAGCTATTAGCAAGTTGAGACAAATCACCACCACGTTGGATGTTTACACTGGTGATTTAAATGAGACGTTTCCGGAGGAATTAAAAGAAAACTGCTACGATATGATAATATCATATCTTTCCCCATGGATTATTCCTAAGAATATTTTAGAAAAAACGAGAAAGTGGAATATTAACTTTCACCCAGGGCCTCCTGATTATCCTGGAATAGGATGCTTCAATTTTGCCATCTATGATAACGTGAAATGTTATGGCGCTACATGCCACATCATGGAACCTACAGTTGATTCTGGCCAAATTATTGGGGTGAAACGGTTTCGGATGTCAGCAAGGGAGACTGTTCAGTCTTTGTCGCAGAAAACTTACAAATCACAACTCAAATTATTCAACGACATCATAAGTCACATAGGAAAATACGGTTGTTTGCCTCAAAGTGATGAAGTCTGGACTAGGAAACCATATAAGCGAGAGGATTTAGAGGTTTTAGCAACCATTGGCGCTTCCATGACAACGGACGAAATAGAACACATAATTAGATCCACTTACTTTGCAGGCAAACCGGCTCCGTTTGTTGAACTTGGGGGATACCGGTTTGAATATAATCCTAGAAGGTAATTTGCAAAGAGGAAAAATCGAGCAGTGAATAGCGAAAGAAACAGTTGAAACCGATCGGAACATATGTCTTAACTGTCAAATTCCGGATCCTCAACCGAGAACATTTTTTTCAGATCATTAAGGGGTCGTGTTTAAATTATTCTCCTGATAGGCGGGGAATGAATCCTTCTATTGTTCGTATATTTTTTGGGTGTTAACTACGGAGAACAACAGACTTTTCGCTGGGGTTCCAATTTGTGAACACGCTTTCCTACTTTCTATTCTTCGAAGTTAAGGTAAAAACTGAAACATCAATTTGACTTTCCAATAGGATTGGTGTTTCTATCTAAATTTTTCATCAAAGTTTCCGCAATTAGAAAGTCAAATTGGTCATCTATGTCCACTGAACATTCTTTATCCATAATATATGAAAAAATATTATCTTTAATATAAAAACTCCATTCTTCTAGTAATCGGCTTACTTCACAAATGTAAATCGCTCCGTTTGTTCGGTGGTATTTGGGCAGATCTTGACTTCTAAGATCTTTAATATCTTCACCCCTAAAGTTTTTAAGACTTCCATCAACAGGAAGAAGATTAGCCCAGAGTGGGCTATGCTCTGACTCGCAAACTGAAATAATAGCGTCTGCATTTTTTCTTATCAAGGTATGAAACGCTTCGTCTATATGCTTTTTCGTGCGGAGAGGTGTAGTTGGCTGAAGAAGGATCAAATAGGTATAGTTCTCTTTTATTATAGATAGTGTGTGCTCTACTACAGGTATTGTTGGCACCTCATCTCCAGATAAGTCCGAAGGTCTATCTACAACTTCGGCTCCTGAAGTTAAGCTAATGTCTTTGATTTCTTTATCATCTGTAGAAACAATTGTTTTATCAATATAATTACATGACAGACTAGCCTCGATCGTCCAAACAATTAAAGGCTTACCACATATAGAAAGGATATTTTTTCGTGGTAGTCGCTTACTACCACCACGGGCAGGGATTAGTGCTAAAACTTTTTTACCATTCAGCATACTTTTTACCTCAAACCGGTCAGTTCCTCTAGGTACTAAATTAGCCATCTAGAATGAGAAAATTACCAATTACTCAAAGAAAGTTACAAGAAGCTTTTTATTACAAATCATAGAAATTCTTTTTCAAATTTTCAGGTAAATACACTTTCTTGAGTATGTCTAGGATCTTCTCAGATGCATTCCCATTTCCATAAGGGTTTTTCACATCTTTCAGTATTCCTTGAAATTCCTTACTGTACAGTTTATTAATTGCATTTCGAATTGATTTATTTGAGGCAACACAGTCAATGACACTTTTTGCTTTTAAACGTCCTTTTTGCCTATCTCCAATATTAATTGTTCCAATTTGGTAAGTAGGTGTCTCTAATAGACCACTTGATGAATTTCCGATGACTCCATCCACAAACTGCATAGTTGAAAGATACCTTAAACTACCCATCGAGGAAAACGCAATAGTTCTATTTGGATAAGTAGAAACAAAATCTTGGGTCATTTGTTGAATGATACGACCATCTGTATCTGAATTAGGCATAGTGAAAATCAGGTATATATCATCAAACTCGGCTAAGACCTCTAACAAACATCTAAAATCCTTCCGCGAAGACTCCTTTTCCATTGTAACTGGATGGTAAGTGATTAGAAGATTTTTTTTAGCAAATTGGATTTTAGCTTCATACATTAATTCCTTCTTCGAAAGTAAATTAGCCTTGCTGATATGATCAACACCCAACCCACCAACATTGTAAACGCGTTCGGGATTTTCTCCTAACTGAATTACTCGTTTTTGATATTCCTCTGCTGCTGTAAAGTGCCACCAAGCCATTTTTGTAATAGAATGGCGTATCGCTTCATCAAATGCACCAGCTGTTGTTTCTCCTCCGTGAATATGAATTATGGGTAACCTGGCGAAAAGTGCTGCTGTGCCAGCGGCTAGTAGTTCGTATCGATCCCCCAACAGAACTACTGCATCTGGCATTAAATCGATGTAAGAATCAGCAAAACTGATTAATGCAATTCCCGTTGACTTAGTAATGGCACTTGGTGTGTCGGCGGAAAGCACCATTTCAATTTTTTTGTTAATGGTAAAACCATCTTTTTCAATTTCTCGGTATGTTAATCCAAATTCTGGAGATAGGTGCGATCCGCTAGCGATAATTTGCAATTCAAGGTCTGGATCCTCTTTTATACTTTTCATAAGCCAAAACAACAAACCATATTCAGCTCGTGTTCCCGTTACGATACAGATTTTTTTTAACTTTGGTTTCATATGTATTATTATTAGATCTCAGATGAGTTTTTGGTACTAATGTGTCCCAAAAGCCTAACGGTCTATATTGAGTTCAGAAAAGACCTAAGGCCAGAAAACAAAGTTACCAAATGTATTAAGATCTTATCGCCATTTTGGAGGCGGTAAGATCATCACTAATTAGTGATGGACGCCAAGGATTTTCACTTTCAATCCTATAATTATCAGCAGCTAAAAATTAAACTGATCTATACTTCGACGAGATCAAATTGTTCGCCTGTGATCCCGAAATAACGTTAAAGTTAATTGTGGCTCACCTCGCTAATATTAAAACAGATGTTTTACTCGCGAATTAAATCATCAGGTTCAAAATTGAATTTTGCCTTCTGTCCTATTAGTCGATCCCACTGCATTGGGCTTATTCCTGTACCAGGCCGTTTGATCGTCATATTTTTTTCTGAGAAATATTCTTTCTCTCGAATTTTCGTCTTTGCAACAATCGATTTTCGGGCAACTGAGATGTTTTTCTTCTCACTATTTGAGGGGTGTTTGACACCATTTCCTATTGCTTTTTCAATATTACGGATAGCGAATACAAGAGATTTGAGTTCATTAGGTTCCAAGCTAGCAGCATGATCAGGGCCAGCTAAACTTCTACTCAGGGTAAAATGCTTTTCAATCACGCTTGCACCTAAAGTAACAGCAGCAACAGCGACTTCATTTCCCAGAGTGTGATCAGAATATCCAATCTTGACATTCAGTTCGTTTTGTATGGTTAACATCGCAGTTAAATTTACGTCTTCCATAGGAGTTGGATACTCCGTATTACAGTGTAAAACAACGAGATTTTCTTTCTCCAGACCAGATTGGAAGAGTATATTCGTAGCGACCCGGACTTCTTCTAGGGTTGACATTCCTGTTGACATGACTACCGGTTTTTTTTGATGAGCTATATATCTCAAATAAGGGAGATTGGTTATTTCTCCGGATGGGATCTTAAGTAATGGGACGTCTAAGCTGACCAACAAATCGATACTCTCGTGGTCAAAAGCTGTAGAGAGAAATTGAATATTTTCCTTTTGACAAGTTAATAGAAGTTCTTCGTGGAAGCATCGATCAAGTTCCAACTTTTTTATCATCTCAAACTGAGATTCACTATTATCCGTTTGTTTCTTTTGATATAAAGCCTTCTCTGCTGATGTTGTGACCAAGTTTTCTGCTTTAAAAGTTTGGAACTTAACAAAGTCTGCACCTGATTCTGCCGCGATCTTAACCATATCCTTTGCCACTGAGATTGAGCCGTTATGATTAACTCCAGCTTCGGCGATGATTACAGTATGATTTTTTTCTGTAGAGACTGGAAATATGTTCAAGCTTGTACTCTCCTAGCTCAATTAAGAAAGAAGTTTACCAATTGAGTTAACGAACCTGATTTCGTTACTAATTTCGTTGTATCGTATTAAAATTTCGGTGAGCTATCATTTATACGGCTATTGGTTAGACATACAATTTATACATTTATCAGCTGATTACTTTTATCCATATGCCTATTCGGACTCATTATTACTTAAGTTTTTAATAATTATTTGAAGTTCATTTCTGGTCAGTTTCGTCGAGGAAGGCAAGCATAGACTATTATTCTGTAATTTAGTAGCTGTTTCTATTTTATAGGATTGGCATTTTCGATAAGGCTTTTGAAGATGGTTCAATTTCCAGACTGGTCTGGTTTGAATACCTCTTTTTTTTAGTTTTTCTAGAAGTATTTCGGCTGAGAACCCATATGCTTTGCTATCAATTTGCAATAGATTCAACCAATGGTTATTTTGTGAATAATCTGGAACTGCTGCCATTTCTAATCCTACAATTTCCTTTATGCCTTCAGTGTATTGATCATAAATTTCCTTTTTCCTCTTCAGAAATTTGGGTAGTTGTTCCATTTGTGCAAGTCCTAGTGCTGCTTGAATATTAGTCAGTCTAAAATTGTACCCAACTTCATTGTGTATATATTTTACAGGATCATCTTTAGCTTGGGTTGTTAGGTAGTGAGCTTCTTCAGCTAATTTAATGTCATTTGTAATGATCATACCACCACCGCCAGTCGTGATAATTTTATTAGCATTAAAGGAAATACATCCAAGTTCCCCGAGAGTTCCACTATGACGGCCTTCAAACTTACCATTCAAGTAATATGTACCCAGACTTTCGCTTGCATCCTCAACTATCTCGATGTTGTACTCTTGGCAAAGTGATACTAGTGAAGCTATATCAACCGCATTTCCCCACATATGTACAGGTATGATAGCTGATATTCGTCGGCCGGTCTTACGATTGTATGTAAAACCTTTTTGAAAAAAAGTCTCTTTTTCAAGAAAAGAAGATACTTTTCCTACATCTATATTGTAGTGGCAATCGACGTCGAAAAATATGGGGCGCGCATAATTGTAATGAATTGCATTTATTGGGGCAATAAAAGTCAGAGTAGGAACGATAACCTCATCATGTGGTTCTACGCCCGCAATTCGTAGGCTTACTTGTAAGGCTGACGTACCATTAATACAGGCAATTGCATACTTAGCCCCTGTGAAATCAGTTATTTTTTGTTCAAATAACTCAACAAATTCACCTGCTGTTGATACCCATTCGGTATCGAGACATTCTCTGACATATTGCCATTCATTACCGCAAATATTAGGAGTTAAAAGTGGAATCATCCTATGTATACACTATCTCTGGTTAAAACATTGACCGAATACCATCCAAGAGTCCTTCTCAATCCTTCAGTAAGTGAGTATTGTTTTTTATAATTGATTATTTTGTTTGATTTTGACATGTCAGGTATTCTTTTTCGGGGAGAGCCAACTGTTGGAGGCAACGGATTCACTTTAATATTTTTTCCCATTAGAACTATGATTTTTTCTGCTAGTTCTCCCATGGTTATTTCCTCATCCTCATTACCAATATTGTAAGTTTCACCCAGTGTTTTTGGGTTTTCTGCCAAAAGCTGAATCAATTGAACAGCGTCCTTAATGTAACAGAAAGTCCGTTTATGTTCTATAGAGGGAACATTAATGAAGCCATCATCGGTATCAATTACCTTTTTCATTAACTCAGGTATGACGTGGGCCATGCCCATTCGGGGGCCATAAAAATTGTGGGGGCGCATAATAGTAACTGGTAAACTGGAATAACTGCACATTGCTTCTCCATAGACTTTTGACAACATATAACTGGTTCTTGGTTGACTTAATTCAGTTATAGTGAGTGGTGTATTTTCAGGTGTTGGGAATTTCAATCCATGATAATGCAACGTGCCTCCATAAACTTCACTACTAGACGCAAACACAAAACGCCGTAAATCTTTCTGTTTAGTAGCAATACTTAAAGAATTTTGAAGAAGAACGAAATTATGTTCTAGAACTGAAAGCGGTGATTTTACAACATTCTGCACACCAATTATAGCAGCAAGATGGTAGATATAAGAATAATCGTTTTTACATTGATCAATTATTTTGGTGTCTAATAAGTTAGCATTAATCAGATTGACTTTTTTGTTATTTTTGAGAACCGTCAAATCTCTATCATGTATCCCTCTAGAAAAATCATCGATTAAATCGATTTGGTAGTCACTATCTAAGAGTTTATACGCTAAATGAAAGCCAATGAAGCCGGCACCACCAGTAATCAAAATTTTTCTCATTTATCCTCTGCCTACTGACTGGTAATTTAGTTTGTATTTTTTAATTTCCCTTACTTGATTTTCAGTTAAAACATTATTCGCATCAAAGATCAAGGTTTTATTACCAACTAACCACTTTTCAATAGCAATGTTGGCAAATTCTTTGTGAGCCACTGCAAATATTACTGCATCATAATCAGAGGCCTTAGGTAAATTTGAGTCCAAATCAATCTGTAATTCATCCCAATACTCTATCATAGGATCATAACAATCGACTTCGGCTCCTAATAATATAGCTTGCCGAAAAAAAATCTCACTAGGTGAAAAACGTGTGTCACCAATATCTGGCTTATAGGTAATTCCCATTACTAGAAGTTTTCTTCCTTCTAAGTCTCCCTCAAAATAATTCTTAATTTTTTCAAGGGTTCCGAACGGCATTTTCTTATTTGTTTCCACAGACCTAGTCGAAAAGGGAAATTGATGGCCATTTAACCGCAGCAAATCCTTAGCCGCAATTTTTGCAAATAAAGGATCTTTTGTTGGACAATATCCCCCGACCCCAAAACCTGGTTGTCTAATGTTAGAGTGTGTAGGCCGGAGACTGATTGCTTGTAGTATTTCATATAAGTCAATTCCCACATCTTCGGCAAATCGACTCCACTCATCAATGAAAGCAATATTAACTGCTCGGTAGCTATTTTCTAACAACTTTCCCGTTTCTGAAGCGGTTGTATTTTCCAAACGAGTAAGTGGATAATCTGAAGTGTTAATTACTTTAGAGAGAAATGTTGCACATTTATGTCCTGAAGTATCATTGATTCCTGAAAAAACACGCCAATAGTTTACTATAGAATCTAGGTATTTGCTGCCAGGTGTCACTCGTTCATATGAATGTGCCAAATAGAATTTTTGGATATTGAGCTTTCTTCGTTTAAAAGAATTTTCGAAAATTGGATACACAATCTTTTCACATGTGCCTGGTGGAACCGTTGATTCAATTATCACTAATGTTTCTTCTACAATTCTATGTGCAATTTCTGATATGCTTTTTGAAAAAGAGTCTAAATCTATTTTTTGCTCTTCATCCTGTATTACCAAATCACAGTTAATACTAACAATTATAATACTTACGTCAGAATATACATTTTTGTCATCGGTGGCAGTCAAATTGCCCCGTTCGACTGCTTTACCTAACTCAATAGAAAGTTTTTTATCGTTGTTCCTAAAGGGGAATATTCCGTTGTTGAGATCATGAATTTTTTTTTGTCCCGATTTTGTTGGCAGATCAACTCCAATTACATTGAAGAGAGGCTGTCCTTTTGTATCCGTTCTACTTGCAATCGCTACTGACATAGCACAACCAACAAACCCAAGTCCTTGCACAGCTACATTTATCATTCGATTAACCTACAAAATTCATATGTTTTATCTTCTAAAGAAGCAAATATCTGATTTGCTAGGAGTATCTTGAATCTTAAACTCGAATAGATCAAGATTGAGGAAACTTCTTCTAATACCTTGAACAATCTTTACGTAGAATCCGCACACTGTTCTAAAAAGAGACTTTCTTTTATAATGTAAGTACTTTTACTATTCTCATCAAAACAGTGATGGCGTGATGGCTATAGTTGTCAATAATCAAAAGTTTGAGACCTAAATTTTTTAAATTAAAGCCCTGTAAGATATCGACAGGTCTACAGAAACCTTCAATAACTTCCCATAAACTACTCATGTCTCTTGGGATATGATTCGTGTAGCAAATGCGTTAACCTAATTGAGTAAATTAGTGGTAATTGGATTATATTTTATCCAAGATGGATTAGCAACTGTGTGATCTGCAGAAATCGTAATGACCTAGTGCAATCGATCTCATTTATCGTAATAGATGTTAATCTTCATTTGTACCTTTTTAGATTGCATCTGGCTATTACAAGTAGGTAGTTTACTTGAGGAAACTCAGGAATATAACGATTTAATATTCGTGAATTTACCTGAAAACCACTTCCACTCCTAAATTATTTAAAATTCTGAGGGGGGAATCTACTCTATTGGGCACTTTTACTATTTCTTTTTTCAAGCAGAATTTAGCCTTTCCTGATTTTTTTTGAGAAATATTTGGCTGTTTAAGCTAAATTTCAATCATGTAAAAGACTAATTCTGAATTGATCTGCAGAAAATAGGTAGTAGTATATGCTTTCATTCTATCATTCTAAGGCATTCACAACTCAAGTCAGATGAGAAAGGGTTCTGGCTACCTCCTAGATTCAGGCTTCGGGAAAAAGCTAAATTCTTTTTTACTTCTTAATGGAACTCAGTTGGTCTCGGGTTCCACAAAATAGATTTGGTTGTTGCCTCATCAAATTTTAGCCGAAGAAATCAAAAAATTACGGAAACAAGATTTTATCAAAATTAATACTGATCAGTTCAACCTGCATGTCTGAACAAGATTGACGTGTATGATAACGAAAGTGCTAAATCAGAAGAAAAAGTTGCTGACTGTATTTTTTAAATCTAGCCATATAATAAGACTGAATGTAAATGTTAATAAAAAGATAGTCAATGATTACCAAAACTCAAACGACCTTCTTTCAGAAATATGTAGCAATCTTCCCATTGATTTTTTGGCATGTCGAAATGATACAGTTTATGTCCTATTACTGATTTTTGTCTTTACAAACTAAAGAAGAAATATCTGTATGAAAACGTGAATTAGTCGATATTTGGAAAGTGTATCTGATTTGGAAAGTGTATCTGGTTTATTCAATTAGGTGATTAATCGATGATGTATAGATCAAAGTATATTTACGGATAAAATCACAACTTATAAGTACAATAAAAAAAATTCTAAAAACTGGTCCTTATTGATTCACTGTCTTTCGCTATACAGAACTTAATGACCGTTTATTTCCTGAAAATGTCTATAGAATGATAATATCAAGTTTGATTAGCTATAAAGTAAATGTTTTTAGTCAGCTTCTTATAGAGAAAATTTTTTCCTTTTATAATCATAATATTACCCATGCTCCAAGTACTGAGGGCTCTAGGTTATAATATTCCTTTTAAAATAATCAATCTAGTGGCTAAATATGGTTATCGCTAAATAATTCACTTGAGAATAATTAAATTTAGTAATGAGTTCAAAAAAAATTGATTCGGTTGAAAAAGCAAAAATCGATGGTAATTGGGAATGTAAAGTTAAAGAAGAAATAGCTAATAGTAAAGATCAGCATAGCAGTTTTTGCTTGATAATTTTTTAGAAAGTCTCAGTACGTTTAAAAAATCACCTTGTTGGGATCATTTGGCCGCTAGAGGGACTTCAGGTGAATATTAATTTCTCTACAAACTTAAAAATACTTTTCATATCTGGGATTGTGTAATGTCAAATCTAGAAAGGAATCGTACTGTTGATAAGGATATTTACAGTAATGGGAATGATTCTTCTTTTCCCAAAGAAAGTCATAAAAAAATTATTTCTATCATTCAGAAATATTTACCTTTACCGACCCAGGTTAGCATTCTCGATGTTGGTTGTGCGAATGGGTCTTTTCTCCTATTATTGTCAAAGATGCTACCTAACCATGATTTTCAAATGACAGGGATAGACTTACATCCAAATCTCTTAGAAATTGCGAAGAAAAACATAAATGGCATTCATACAATTATCAGTCCCATTGAAGAACTTAAATCAGACATAGGGTTATTCGATGTAATAACTTGTTTGGGAACTTTTTCTGTATTCGATGATTTTAAACTACCATTTACAAAACTCTATAATCTGATGGCAAAAAAGGGTCTACTAATAATTTTCACAGAATTCAATGAATTCCCAATAGATGTTATTGTTCGATATAAAGATGCGCAAAACGAGAGTGCCAAATTCGAGTCAGGGTGGAACATTTTCTCGAAATATTCAGTGGAAAAGATACTCCAAGATTATCCTGATTTGACTTATCAATGGGTTGATTTTAAGATGCCCTTCAGTCTTAAAAAACAAGCAGATCATATGAGGAGTTGGACTATAAAAACAGAAAGCGACAATTTTCAACAGGTTAACGGTGCACAACAATTGGTGAATCAGAGTATTTTGTATTTAATAAAAGAATAATTTCATTATTGTTAATCCGAATAGTGGTTAAATTTTGTTTCTACCGTAAAAATTATTAGGCCAAAAAATTATCCTAGTAAGAAATGATTTCGTTGTACTATTGTTAAACAAATCTGTTTTTGGTGGTTAACCATTTTTTTAATTTTGTGAGGGAGTGAAAAATACAAAATACGTGCAAAATTACTTATAACTATCAACTAAAAATTCATGGCTAATTTGAAGACAAATCTAGAAAAATTATATTTTTTGTTCACAAAGATATCTATTGATTCCTGTCAGTTTGTCTACTAATGTGAGGGAAAATAGGGGGTCTGTGCCCGATCATTAATGCAGCTACTCTAAGAAAACAGTAAATCGACTTTTTTGGAATAGCCGAATTACTAAAAACCGGTAAAGAAAAATTGAAATAAGAGACTTCGATAGAAACTAAAGCCACCGATATCGAAACATAAGCCTAAAACCGAGAAAGTATATTTTTGTGATGCTGGAGCGCTAATGTCTTTTTTTTCTGAAGCACAAATCACCAAGTACCTGTATTGCCTTGAAAAGTTAACACCTGTTAACAGCTATATTGTTCAAGGCTTGCATGTGTGGCCAATTTTGAGGATCTACTTGACTACTCAAATTAAAAAGGTAGACTGGTTTACAGACGAAAAACTGCTAGAGAACCCAACGTGGATACGTATAGACGAGAAAATTGAACACCTTTTTACTCAAATTAACAAAGGTAATGACGTTAAAACGGAAATTGATTTAGAGCAGGTAAGTCTGCCTAAATACTCGGGTAATCAGTCACCAATTTTTGATTGTCTTTTTTTCAGTAGACATGATGAACATTATCTTCGAACGGAAGAGGGGTGGTTTGCGCCTATTCTCGACAGCTGGTTAAATTTTGCGGATAAAAGATGGAATGTACAAAAATTTGAGCATATTCAGTCGCTTGATCGTATGCCTCGTGTAAACCCACCTGTTTTCGTTATAGATCAATCATTTTCCGAAAAATCACATCCTGAAAACAAACACAACTTAATTGTGAATGACCTAATAAAACTAACCGATGTTATTAATAATTTCAATAAAAAGGTTGCTATACCCTTCAAAATTGATCACGGAAATAACCTAGACATTTTTGTTCATGCTATATTGAATAATTACAATTGGGCTTTTCAGTTTTTGCATCAAAATCCATGCAAAGCACTAATGCTTACTACTTGGTACCATTCAATCGCGATGGGACTAATTTGGGCAGCCAATGATCTTGGGATTCCTACCATTGACCTTCAGCATGGATGTGGTGAATATCAAGTAGCATATACTCATTGGGGTAACATACCTAGAGGTGGTTATAAGATAGTTCCCAGAATCTTCAATGTTTGGGGGAAAACTTCAAAAGAAAATATGCTGTCATGGCATTTGGCTCAAGAAAGAAGCCACCATGTTGTGGTAGGTGGGAAAGTATCCATTGATGCTTATTTCCAAAAAGAACAAGAAATTGGCTTCTTGGAAACCATTAGGCGTGATTACCAAACCGTAGTTTTGGTAACCCTATCAAGTATCGCATGTTATAGTTTAACATCAGAACTTCTGGGTGCAATCAAAAGATCTCCTAAGGATTGGTTTTGGTTAATTCGATGCCATCCAATGGCTGGATCCTCTTCGACTCATGACGGTCCCACACCTGAAAATGTTAATAGACTGATATCGTCGAATTTTACTCGCTATGAAGTAAATGTGTCTAGCCAACTCCCTATAGAGAAAATCTTTCCATTTTGCGACCATCATATAACTCATACATCAAGTGCTGCAATTGAGGCTCTGGGTTATAATATCCCTTCTACAATGATCAATGTAATGGCTAAATATAGTTATCGGCAAATGATTAACTCTGGAATAATTAAACTAGCAATGAATTCAGACGAAATAATTGATTCAATTAAAAAAATAAAAGCCAATGACGAATGGAAAAGTAAGATTAGAAAAGAAATAGTTAATAGCAAAGATCAGCACCGTAGTTTTCTAAACTCAATAATTTCCTAAGTAGTGTGTCACAGACGAAAAAGGTGGACTTAGATCCAAATCTTTGGGAAATCGTGAGCAAAACATAAGATGGAACGTCTGCTCGAAGTCTTCGGTAAAGAAAACCTTGCAAGATTATTCCAACTTAATTTGCAAAAGGGTAGGGTACTATTCAGTCTATAAATGCAGTCAGATTATATTTGGAAGTTAGACTGAACAACAGACTTTTACTGTTGGCTATGTTAGGAAAAATCAGCCTAACGACTAATGTTCTCGCTTTACCAAGAAAAATAGTAGTAAATCGCGTTGACTTAATCGAATGAATCAAAAAATTTGATAGCTTTCATTTTGGAACAAACTATGGCAAATTATCACAAATATATTCTGGACAAAAAGAAGAGAGTCATAATCGGTGACTTTGAAGCAGCTTACTCTAAATGCGAGATCGTATATCCAGGACAACTGGAACTTCATACTGTCAAGCATCGACTAATTACTGAAATTTGTCAAAGGCTGAGACCAAACGATAAAGTACTTGATATCGGTTGTGGTTATGGCTATTTTACTTCCTTTCTTTCCAATAACTCACAAGTTGACATCTATGGTTCAGATATCAGCCCTACCGCCTTACAGAAAGGACTGCAGGTTCATGAACACAAAGGATTAGTTGTTGCTGATATATCTAATGATTTACCCTTTAAATCAGATACATTCGACGCAGTTATTTGTTTAGGGGTGTTGGCCTTATTATTTGATAAGATAGAAAAGTGTTTAATCAATATGAAAAGAATACTTAAAGAGAAAGGCCTCTTGATACTTTCAGTATATGTTCCTGAGAATCCTATTGGTTCCGAGTACATAAAAAACAAAGAAGAGCTTTACAATGTGATTGGAAAATTCTTTCAGGTGAATGAAGTTTGTCTTATATGGGATCACAAAGGAATAAAGGAAGGAAAATCGCTAGACCACTGTGATGATGACTTGTTAGTTTTTGCCCAAAAGATATAAAAAATGTCAGTTTTATACATTGTACATTGTATCGATACTGAAGGACCTTTAGAAGAAACTCTAGCTGGTACATTTGAACGATTGAGACAAGAAAAAGGAATTGATTATGATACCAGTATGGAAATACTAATTAAACTACAAAGACAGGAAATTGATCTTTCAGGTCGAGAACAAGAGATTCAAGATTACTTAGCACCTAAACGACTGGCTTATCTTGATTCTTGGAATCAAGTAGAAAAAATGATTCTTTCTGTGACAAGTGAAGAATTCAGATACAAGTTCGCGGACCCTAAAGGAAACCCTTACACGTTTTCTTGGTTCGTTGTTGATACTGTTGGCTACAAGGATAATCCTCGTAGAAAAGCCGTGGGGTTTCATGTAATTTGGGATCAATACCAAAGGTTTTTAAAAGGGCGTTTATTGAATGATACTTTCGGATGGCATTTTCATACTGTTCCTGTGAACGGGCACGCTCTTCATTATAATACTTGCTGGACAAATAATGATTGGCATGAACAAGCTGTAGCTAGAAGGTTACTCGAAAGAAGAAGTTTTCCAAGTTTATTTCGTGCTGGAGGTGCTATTGAGCGGATTGACTCCAGTTTCTGGCTTGAACAATTCATTCCCTTTGATTATTCTTGTGCCTCTTTGGAAAATAACGATTTCCAGCCAGGAGAAATGATGGATTGGCGGTTAGCAGAAACAAACTGGGGGGCTTACCACCCCTGTTTTTACGATTATCGTCGTAAAGGTCGTATGAATAGATTTTTATTACGATGTTTAGATATCGATAGTAATCATCATTCACTAACATCTGAGGAAGTCGAAAAAGCATTTACTCAGGTCGAGAGTGGAAGTTCAACTATATTATCTTATAGTTGTCACGATCGACGTGATATTAGACCTAAGATAGAATCAGTTCATTCGATGATTAAAGAGGTTTCTAAAAAATACCCCCATGTAGAATGGGTATATGCAAATGCCCAAGAAGCCGTACAAAAATGCTACTTGGCAGGTGAATATAAGCCGATAAACTTTACATGCTCCTTAGTTGAAAATACGTTATTCATAGAATCCAACGAAAAGTTATTTGGCCCCCACCCTTTTTTGGCTGTTCAAGAAGGAGACTTTTTTTACCGCGACAACGTGACGATGGAAGGCGAAAAAAGTTGGGCTTACAAAATGGTTCGTCCTGATTCTATCAATAAGATCGGAATTGCCGGTTCGAATCCTGCGGGAGATGTTGGATTAGTTATTCTTAATTTTGATGAAGGAATTGAACAAGAATGTTTACAGGGAAAAAATAGATAGTATTTCTTTTTTTCTCGCAAGTGGATGATGAACTACTACCAAGATATATAAAGTGAATTTATTAATTTCATCTCATGATTATGGAAGTGCGCTTCAAAATAGAGCTTTTTTGGATTACTTTCTTACTTATAATAGCTTAGCTAAGGTTTATTTATACTTTTCGGATAAGTGCAAACCAGTCTACAACGATCTAGAAAATAACTATAGAATAGACTTCATTCAGTCCGATTTTTTTTCAAAAAATCGGACAAATATAAATTTCGCATTAATCGGTTTATCCGAAAGCCAAACTAGCATTGATAAAATTTCAGCACAATTTGCTCTTGGCAACAAGATTCCAACTGGTGTAATTCAGGATATATGGGGAAACACAGGTCATTTTGATCAAGACAACTTACCAAATTTCTTTTTTGTGATAGATGAAACTGCTAAAAAATTGACACTTTCAAAAACTACTGGAAAAGCTAACTGTATTATAACCGGGTCTCCCAAACACGCAAACTATTCCAAATGGGCTAGGAGTACTTCTGAAGGTGAACGAAACAATATCCTTTTTTGCTTGCAACCTTTGTGTTTACCAGGAGTGGAAGAAAATTTCTTCTATTTTCTTAACTTTTTGTCAAAGATTGATCATAGATCGAGATTGCAAATAAAGCTTCATCCAGATGACTATGGTTCTGTCGATAATGTTTTAAGATGGGTTAATAAATTTGACCAGACAGCTAAAATCTACACTGACTCAGAAATTATAAACCTGCTCGGTCAAGCAAAATTGGTTGTCACATGTTTTTCTACAGTTGGTATTGACCACAATTACTTGAATGGTTTTTCTAGGCAACCATTGGGTAACTTGATTTATATGAGTGTAGGTTCCGATATCAGAAATCATATCAGTAAGCAGTTTGGGACTGATATTATACCCGGCCCTACTCAGGGATTAGGGATTGTTGTTACGGAGAAGAGAGAAGGAGTAATAAAATTAAGAAGAGGTATTTTTGACAAAAAATTAGCAATCAATTATCACCAAAAATGCCAAGAAATTTGTCAATACAGTTTAAACTCCAAAAAAATTATTAACGATAATATACAAAAATACGACATTAGGTGAAGTATGAAGGTTGGTTTAGTCGGACTGGGCTCAATAGGAAAAAGACATATAAAAAATCTCGTCTCACTATCAAAAGAACTAGAAATAACGGAAATTCGTTGTTACGATAGAGATTGTAATCGACTAGAATCGATTGCCTCGTTACAGTCTGATCTAATTAGCCCTAAGAAAGATTTAGCAAATACTGTCGAAGACAGTGAAATTGCCTTTGTATGTGTTCCCACTGCATTTCATTTACCTGTAACTGAAGAAATCCGAGCTTATAACAACCAATTACATATCTATTTGGAGAAACCAATTTCGCACAGTTTATTAGGTTGCGAAGAACTTGTCTACAAACAAATTGAATCGGGAAAAGTCTTGGCTGTTGGTTATATGCTACCTAACCATCCGTTGTTAAAACAGATTGAAGAGATTTTGAAATCAAATCGGTTGGGCAAAGTACTCTCAGTGAGAGCTGAATCAGGCTTCTATTTGCCCAATTGGCACCCTTGGGAAAATGATCAAGACTTTTACATGTCATCAAAATACGCTGGTGGAGGAGCGTTACTAGACAGTAGCCACGAAATTAACTATCTACAATGGTTATTCGGTGACATCGTTGAAGTTTCTGGCTACCTAGGTACAGTTTCCGAACTCAAGATAACCAGTGATGACTTAGCGTTAGGCATCTTAAAATTCACTAATGGAATTATTGGGCAATTACAACTTGATCTCCTCCAATTTGAGGAATCTAGGGAATGTAAAATTATTGGCGAAAATGGAATTCTAATAGCTGACTTTGCCAAGAACGAGCTAAGATATTACCTCAATCAGTATAAAGAATGGACAACTTTAAAATTAGAAATTGATTTTGAGGATATTTATCTAACACAAATCAGAGAATTTTTCAAATTATGTAAAGGTCAAAAAGCTTCACTAATAACTGGCATGCAAGCTCTGAAAACAATGCATGTAATAGAGGGAATTCGGAGATCCCATACTTACTCTACTTCTGTCAAATTACCTCTATATAGTTAGAATATCTTGCCAAGGACTCTAATTATCTTTTTAAAATGAATAAGAATAAGATCGTCGCCATAATACCTGCTAGAAAAGGATCTCAACGGGTCAAAAATAAGAATATTCGGAAATTCCAAGGGGTACCTCTAGTCGAGCTGTCCATCAGGTCTGCTTTAAAGTGTTCATTAATTGACCAAATCGTGGTCAGTACAGATGACCAAATGGTGAAAGATATCATTTGTAGATATGATATTGAATGCTTTGACAGGCCACCTCACTTGGCACACGAAACGGCCCGTACTTTTGATGTGTTGGTTGATGTTATCGATAGATTAGAATCAACACCGGAGTTTTTAGTTTTGCTTCAGGCGACGAGTCCTCTACGTGAAATAGACTTGATCCAGAAAGGTTTGTATATGATAGAGAGTAATCCTGAAGCATCATCTTTAATTGCAGTTTATGAACACAGGATATTCACTGGGCAAATCAGAAAAGGATATTGGTTGAGTGATTATCCTGAAGAAATACGCTCTCAAGATATCCCGGCGAAATATGTACCTGCAGGTAGTTTATACATATATAGAGTATCTGATACAATTGAAAAATGTGATCCTTTCGGAAATAAAGTATTACCAATCCTGGTGGATGAAACGCAATCAGTAAATATCGACTACGAAGACGATTTCATCAAATTAGAATACGTTTTTGCTAAGTATAGAAATAAATTTTCTTACTTGTTGGATAATTTGGTGTAGCTTACTATTTTTGACATGGATTTTATAATTCTCTAAGACCGTTACTTTTTTGCAGCTGTAGCCTTAGGAGTTGCCAATAAAAACTTCATGATTGTATGTATTCAGGCTAATGAGTATAAAAATTGATAGAAAGACGAAGAGATTTAAGGTGTATGGTTTCTCTGAGCCTATGGGATATATAGAAAATATCTAGGGAATGAGCTAAAGATAGCAATGGGTGAAATCAAAAATGGTCTATAGAACTGTATTGATAGAAGAAAGCGCAGAAATAGTCGAATTATTTGCAAAGATGAACCCTTATTATGGTGAGCGACCAAGAATAGGTTACTCACTTACCGAATGGCAGGCTTCTGTTGAGGTGCAGTCCCTAATATTTCCTTAATCTTGATGGTTTAATTTACATTTAGCATTGTGAAATATATCCGTATCATCCCCCGTCTAGACATAAAAGGTCCCAACCTAGTCAAGGGTATCCACCTTGAAGGGTTGCGTGTTTTAGGAAAACCAGAGTCGTTTGCTCGTCTATACTATGAGCAGGGGGCCGATGAAATTATTTATCAGGATACCGTAGCTAGCCTTTATCAACGTAATAATTTGACCGAAATCGTAACTCGTACCGCAGAAAATATTTTTATACCAATTACGGTTGGTGGTGGAATACGATCTTTATCTGATATTAGTGAAATCCTTCGTTCAGGTGCTG
This sequence comes from Planctomycetaceae bacterium, assembly GCA_002722955.1. GTDB lineage: Bacteria > Planctomycetota > Planctomycetia > Planctomycetales > Planctomycetaceae. The sequence continues at coordinate 51,602 of PBMZ01000006.1, forward strand.
ACAAAGTTTCAATTAATACTGCAGCAATTGCAAACCCGAATTTTATTAATCAAGCTAGCCAATCTTTCGGCTCATCGACAATTGTCGTGGCTGTTGAAACAATAAAGCAATCAGACGGAAGGTACCTCGCTTTCACTGATAATGGAAGGGAATATACGGGAGTAGAGGTTATGTCTTGGGTACGAGAAGTACAAGAACGTGGCGCCGGTGAAATACTTTTAACTTCGATTGATCAAGAAGGTACGGGAAATGGTTTTGACATTGATCTGATTAAGCTAGTTTCAGATGTTGCCACAATTCCCATTGTTGCTCATGGAGGGGCTGGAACTATTTCCCATATTGTTGATTCTATTCAATTAACTGGGGTTGACGCTGTCGCGCTAGCATCAATATTACACTACACTGCAATTAACCAAGATACTATATCTCAAAAACAGTTTAAAGATGAAGGTAATATCGAATTCATCAAAAAAAGACATTCTTTTAAAATGTTCGGCACTGAAAACATAAAGATGATTAAAAATCAACTAACTGACAGTAAAATTCCAATTCGGGTCCCTTACTAATGATAGATGTGGCAATTATTGATTACCAGATGAGTAACCTTCACAGTGTTCAAACTGCATGTTGTATAGTGGGCCTCTCGTCTATTATAACGTCGGACTGTAAACAGATAATGAACGCAAAGTCTGCTATTCTTCCAGGTGTGGGTGCTTTTGGCGAAGCTATGAAAAAACTCCAAATATCAAAGCTGGACGATTGTATTGCATCATTTATAGAGAGTGGTCGACCTTTTGTTGGGATATGCTTAGGATTACAATTATTATTTGAAAGTAGTGAAGAATTTGGCGATCACAAAGGACTCGCTATAATTAAGGGGACAGTCAAGAAGTTAGCATACAGTAAAGATGGCTTACTAAGGTATCCTGTTCCTCATGCTGGCTGGAATAGAATTAGAAGAAAAAATAATTGGGATAAAACGTTACTCCGCCAGAATACCCCGGGGGACTTTATGTACTTTCTTCATTCGTACTATGTTCAACCAGAAGACCCAAAAATAGTCCGGGCGACAACCGTTTATGGCCAAAAAGAATACTGCTCAGCCTTACAGCAGAATAATATATTTGCGGCTCAATTTCATCCAGAAAAAAGTGGTCAAATAGGAATGCGTATTTATCAAACCTTAAAAACTAATTTGGCAAAATCCTTATTTTTATGAAAGTATTCTACAATTTACCTGAGAAAGTCGTTTTTTGTTCAAAATGTGTCATGTCTAATCAACGTCCGGCGTCTACGCCAGAGTTTCGTCACACCCGAAACCGTGATGGAGCAAAATATTTACGAATGGACGAAAATGGAATTTGTGATGCTTGCCGTCATGCTACAATAAAAGAAAATATCGACTGGGAGCAAAGGGAAGGCGAATTAGCTATACTACTAGATGAATTTAGGAGAAGCGATGGGAAATATGACTGCCTAGTTCCAGGTAGCGGTGGGAAAGATAGTGTTTTTCAGTCTCATATACTGAAATATAAATATGGTATGAATCCTCTAACTTGTACTTGGCCACCAATTCTATACACAGACTACGGATATCAAAATTTCAAAAACTGGATTCAGGTTGGAGGCTTTGACAATATATCGTTTAATCAAAATGGGAAAGTTATGAGAATTTTGACGAGACTATCAATAGAAAATCTTCTACACCCATTCCAAACTTTTATCCTCGGCCAAAAAAATCTTGCCCCCAAACTCGCAGCTGATTTGGGCATAAATCTAGTTTTCTATGGAGAAAATGAAGCGGAATATGGTAATCCACTTGCGGATAATGCTTCATCACTTCGAGATAAATCCTATTATACTATGGAAAATATAGACCAAATGTATTTGGGAGGCCAGCCTGTTAATGAGATTATAGAAAATAACAATCTGAGTTTGGTAGATTTAATGCCCTTTCTTCCTGCGCCGGCTGAGTCTTTCTCTCGAAAAGACATCCAAATCCACTACTTAGGCTACTACTTAAAATGGGTTCCTCAAGAAGCCTACTACTATGCAGTAGAAAATACTAATTTTCAAGCGAGACCATTCCGGACCCAAGGTACATATAGTAAATACAATAGTATCGATGATAAAATAGATGATCTGCACTACTATACAACTTTTATCAAATTTGGGATAGGCAGGGCTACTTATGATGCATCTCAAGAGATTAGGAACAAACATATTACTCGTGAGGAAGGGCAAGCTTTGGTGAAAAGATTTGATGGTGAGTTTCCTGATGAATATTTTGATGAAATTATGGAATATATTGGAATGGACACAGAATATTTTCATCAACTCTGTGATGAATTCAGATCACCTCACCTTTGGGCCCAAGAAGGTGGACAATGGAAACTGCGTCATACTGTCAATAATGACGGCGTAGATGACTAATCGTCAGAGTATTTATTTAGAATGTCTCTTTGGATAAATTTTCTGGTCCCGAGATAGCGATGGCAGATGTGAAATCAGTTGAACCACCGCTGGTAACCTGAGTATCGATTAGAAAAACAGGTGAATTTTCAGAAGGAGAAACTTATTGAGATTGTAGTAATTCATTTGCTATCCTATCTGAATATCTAACTCAGCTCCTAGGGAAAATTATCTAGCCAAGCACGTAACTTTCTACCATAAAAATCTCGATGTAGCTAAGTTACCAGTGATGTTATCTCTGTTTGTACGAGTATACCGTGTTGGATCTATTGACTTTTAGTTCCTTGTTTTAAGATACAGAAACGCTCACAGTCCTTATCATATCCGTTGTGAAACAAAGCTTTTCGAGCATCGTTAGTCGATAAGGCTAATTTTCATGTAGCAGTAACGTATCCACTGTTGAAAAAAAGTGTTTCTATGCATTCGCCAAACATTTTCAGGCTTTTTAAAATCAAAATTACGAATTTTTGGAACTGTAGGATTATGAAAGTCTCGCTCGGCCTCATGAGCTAGACGACCTGAATTATACTCAGGATGGCCCATATGCATTATTTGTTTCTGGTCCGTGGTTTCGAAAATTGAGTACCCAGACTCTTTCCCGAAGGCTAGGAGGTTTAAATCTCCTCTTCTCTGTGCGGCTTCCATTTGTTCATTTAACGTACCAGCAATTCTACTCTGAGGACACAGAAATCTATCATCTAAAGCTCCCATTATAGGGTGATCAGTTACCAAGTTTGTTAACTCGAAAACACCAAACAATTTTTGTTTAAAAGTGAATTTGGGAACTTTTGCCATGTATGCTAGTGCCATTGCCCCCCAACATAAACCTAATGTACTAGGACAAGTTTTTCTCGCATGATTTATGATTTCTACAATCTCTTTCCAGTATATCACTTCTTCGAAATCGAGGTGTTCTACAGGTGCACCAGTTACTATCAAACCGTCAAGAGGATAGTCTTTAGTGGCATCCTCATAGGTCGAATACAATTGATCTAAATGTTCTTCAGGCCATGTCTTATAGACGTGAGATTGCAATTTAATCCATATGGGTTCGATTTGAAGAATAGATAACCCAAGTGGATTTAGTAAATTTAGTTCGTATTGTTCGCCCAATGGCATTATATTCAGGATTCCTATGCGTAATGGGCGGATATCTTGTACCTTCGCTTGATCGAGTGATATCCATTTGATTCCGTTTTTTTCGATCAAGTGAACAGCATGGTAATCAGACCTGATGATTAACGTCATAATATTGCCACGTCCAAACTTATGTGTAGCTTAACACCGAGGCCCAATTGGATGATGGTACCAAACTACACATAAACTGTTTTATATTATTGTGAGCAAAGCCTGATCGAAATCTTCCTTAATATCGTCGATATTTTCTATACCCACTGACACACGTACCATTGTCGGCTCAACTCCAGCAGAAATCTGCTCGTTTTCAGTCAATTGTTGATGAGTTGTTGATGCAGGATGTATTACAAGGGTCTTTGCATCACCAACATTTGCAAGGTGGCTTGCTAACTTCAAGGAATTAATAAAAGACACAGCATCATCATAACCCCCGTTGAGAGTTAATGTAAGCATCGAACCATAGCCTCTCGTCAAATACTTTTCCGCAGCAACTTTGTAAGGACTAGACGACAGGCCGGGGTAGTTGACTGAGTCTACTTTCTGATGAGTTTCCAGCCATTGTGCCAGAGCTAACGCATTCTCATTATGCCTTTCTATTCTCAGAGAAAGCGTTTCTAGACCTTGAAGCAGTAAAAAAGAATTAAATGGGCTCAAGGCTGCTCCATAATCTCTTAAAATCTCTAACCTAGCTCTTAATCCAAATGCAAGGTTTCGATTTTCTGGAACTCCAAGGGCTGTACATATTTCACTTCCGAAACCAAAAGCATCCCAATGTACCAAACCATGATATGCTTCGCTCGGGTCGGTGAATAAAGGGAATTTTCCATTTCCCCAATCGAATGTACCCGCATCCACTATTACCCCAGCAATACTATTTCCATGACCTCCAATCCACTTTGTTGCACTTTGAACGACTACATTGGCGCCATGATCAATTGGCCTGATTAATGCGCCAGCGGCCCCCAGAGTATTATCAACTACAAGAGGAATTTTGTGATGTTGTGCCAAGGCTGACAACCCTTCAAAATCAGGTATATTAAACCTTGGGTTTCCCATCGACTCCACATAAAGGGCTTTTGTGTTTTCGTCTATTTGCGATTCAAAGCTAGCAATGTTATCACCATCAGCAAACCGGACATCTATACCTAGTCTGGGAAACTGAACCTTAAATTGGTTGTATGTCCCACCGTAAAGGAAAGAGGTGGAAACTAAATTATCTCCAGCCTGCATCATATTGGCTATTGCTGAAAATTGAGAAGCCTGACCTGAGGATGTCGCTAATCCAGAAACACCTCCTTCCAAAGCAGCTACCCTTTTTTCAAATACATCAGTTGTAGGGTTCATTATTCTGGTGTATATGTTACCAAACTCTTTCAATGAGAACAGATTTGCACCATGTTCTGCGCTATCAAAAACGAAAGAAGTTGTTTGGTATATGGGTACGGCTCGTGAATTTGTTGCAGGGTCTGGTTCCTGCCCCGCGTGTAATTGTAACGTTTCAAACTTATAATTGCTCATACGATTTCCTTTAATTATCTAAATATTCTTATAAGATGAAGTGTTAGGTTAACCTAGCACTGGTGGAACTGATTAAACTCCTGTAAAACCATAAAATCTACAAAAAGTCATCTTATAAGAATATTCTACATGAAAAAGCTAATTCAAGTCACCTAAATTTACCTAGTATTTCATTCAAAACTTCATCTAATAATTTGGGTGGAATAGTGAAATTCGCTTGCGTATCTTCCCAATTCAGATATTGGTGCCCAGGAGGGGCTTCCCCAATGATTTTACCATAATGGCACCTAGAATATGAAACAAAGTCCATATACCATGAGTCAAGGTGTCGGTAGGGATCGCATAACTCAAGAACAATACTATGCTCAGGCATAAAGACACAATTACACAAACTAGCTCCCCAAGCGCCTATTAGGAGATGGGTATTGCTGAATAAATGCATTTGTTCCATTACTGTTAATTCGTGTGGAGTAACTTGTTGAATATTGTACTTTTCAAGTAATGGAATTAGATCGGCCTCATTTTTTATAGCCCGACGGGATCCCGTACGGGATACGTAAATTGCTGGCACATAGTTACTGGTTTGCTTAGCTACATTCCTCCAATCTTGACGATCACTCTTAACTATTTCTGCTCCTTGACTTCGAAGGTAATCCATAGCAGAAAAAGATATTGGTGGTTGTGAAACGAAGTGCAATTCAGGAGTTTCCACTGAGACACCTTGGTTAACTAAATATGTATCATTGGGGCCAAAACGAGAAAAAAATTCACCAATAAATTTAGGTCCAATTGAACAGACAGAAGATGCTATATACGCAAGGAAAGGGAACAACTTTCTTACTCGACTTAAAGGTAGGCAGTCCCGTAAAAAATGACCGTAATTTTGGCTATGATGGTGAGTAGCACGGAATATAGGCTTCTCAACTCTTTGAGGCCTTATGTTTTCGCTAAATGTGTGAGCGTACCGATGATTATTCGTCACATGATCTACATTTAGCGTGATAGGTTCACGTAAAAAACGTCCATCGGCCAAAGCTATCATTTGATATGGTCCAAAAAGGCTGGCATCTGCTAATACTCCATATATTGCTGGACTATGCAAGTCCCGTATTCTATCTTTCTGAATTAAGTCAGATGAAGAATTTGTAATAATGGCTTTAGGAAGATATTTTTGTTCTTCCGTTTCTGGTAAGACCACGAACTCTCCTGGTTTCAACGGACGGCTTCGAGCAATTTCTAAGCTAACTTCATCGGCGACTTCTGCAATTTCGAAGGTTTCAACTTGATTGACTACTTCAATTTCTTTTTCATGGGGGAACAATTCAATCACCTCATATCACTTCAAGATAACAAAAAAATATGGTAAATTCTATCACAGATTGATCAATAGTGATTTTCCTGATAGACTTGACAGATAAATTAATGAAAGATACGGTTATTTATTAAAAAAAGAGAATTCAAATGTCAATTAGAATGGCCCAATGTGGTATTTTGCATGATCATGCTCGAGGAAAAACTCAAGTCATGAAAGAGTTTTCAGATGTAGATTTAGTGGGTATCTATGAACCTGAGCTAACTGCAAAAAAAAAGGTAGAAGGCGATAAGTTATACAAAGATTTGTATTGGTTTTCATCACTAGAAGAAATGTTAGAAGATGAAACTATTCACGCTGTTGCCATTCAGGGACGAGTATCTGACAACCTTGATTTTGCCGAGCAAGCCTTAAAGCATAACAAACATATTTGGCTTGACAAACCGGCGGGTGATGATTTGGATCAATTTGAAAAGATATTAGATTTAGCAAGACAAAACAAATTATTAGTTCAGTTGGGCTATATGTTCCGCTATAATGCCGGATTTCAATTTTTGCTAGATTGGGCTAATGGTGGCAAACTTGGTCATATTTTTTCGGTTCGAGCGCGAATATCGACTGGAAACGCTAGTGAGTCTCATTGGGAACGTTGGAATTCCAATGGTGAAACACGCGGTGGTATCGTATTCATTTTAGCTTGTCACTTAATCGATATTATCGTATCTTTGATGGGTCGACCAGATCAAGTCACTCCTTTTCTTAGACATGACGGCACGAAATTTGACTGGTATAAAGACAATAATATAGTTATATTTGAATATGCCACTGGACAAGCTGTTTTGGAGTCAACAGCCTTAGAAATCTCACCTGGTTTATCTCGAAGAATTGAGGTTTATGGAACACGAGGTGCTATCATCATGGAACCGATGGAGCCACCAGAATTGCGCTTATGTTTGGATATTGATCGAGATGGATATAGAAAAGGTTGGCAAGTTGTTAAAGTAGAAGCTCGCCCTCGTTATGTCGAAAGTCTACGAGCATTTGTCGCTGATATTCGGGGACAGAAAAAACCGGACCGTTCACTTAACCATGAATACATTGTCCAAGAGACTGTCATGCGCGCATCAGGTTTCGATATTTAGCCCCTTATTTTGACTTTTTATTTAATATTTGCTAGAATGGTCGGGCTTGTTTGATCGGATGTTTTTGAATCAAACAGTGGTAGTGCGTATTCTTCGAATAGGCGTGAGGGGTTAATGCAAAGAGTACTAATTGCTGGTGGGGCTGGTTTCCTCGGCTCACACCTTTGCGATCTTTTTTTACATAGAAGTTTTGAGGTTATTTGTGTCGATAACTTACTCACGGGTCGTGCGGTGAATGTTCAGCACCTGATTGGCCATGAAAGGTTTCTCTACATTGACCATGATGTCGTAATGCCTATTGAAATCGAGCAAGATGTTGATTATGTACTGAATTTTGCTAGTCCTGCTAGTCCTCCTGACTACTATCGTCTACCAATTCAAACTATGCAAGTTGGTTCAACTGGAACTTATAACTTGTTGCAATTGTCTAAAACTAAGTCTGCAGTATTTATGATGGCATCTACTTCCGAGATTTATGGCGACCCATTAGTTTCTCCACAATCAGAGAGTTACTGGGGAAATGTTAACCCTATTGGACCTCGAAGTGTATATGACGAAGCTAAGCGCTTTTCAGAAGCAATGACCGCAGCCTACCATCGTGAATTTAACTTAGACATTCGCTTGTTAAGAATCTTTAATGTATATGGTCCTCGGATGCGACCTCATGATGGGCGAGCGATTCCCAATTTCATTGATCAAGCCTTACATAATCGGCCAATTACTATCTATGGTGATGGTAGTCAAACACGAAGCTTTTGCTATTTTCAAGATGAAGTTGAAGGTATTTACCGCTTGTTGATGTCTGGCCTAAACGAACCAATCAACGTTGGTAACCCAAGTGAATTGACTATTCTTGAGTTGGCCGAGACAATTATTGAATTAACTGGAAGTAGAAGCCAGATTATTTTCCAAGATCTTCCAGTTGACGATCCGAAAGTACGTAGACCAGATATTAGTAAGGCAAAAAAACTACTAGATTGGAAGCCAGTTGTTAAATTGCATGACGGTCTTCAAAAGACAATTGAATACTTCGCTAATTTATCCAATGAAAACTAAAGCTATAATCCTCGCGGCCGGACTAGGAAAAAAAGTGTGGCCTTATGGAGAATTCCGCCAAAAGTGTACACTACCAGTTTGTAACATTCCTATTGTGCGACGTTTATCAGAGCAACTAATCAGAATCGGTATTGAACAAATTACCATAGTTATTGGAAATTATGGTCAGCAAGTTGTTTCAGTAACTGCAGATTTGAATGTAAACTTTGTAACTCAGCAGTCTCTCGATGGTACTGCCACGGCCGCTTATCAAGCAATCACAACTGAGCCTAGCATGGAGCAGTATGTGGTTTTAGCAGGTGATTTGGTTGTCACCGATAATGACTTGCGTAGATTTATTCAATGTCTCGGAGAAACAGAAGCCACAGTACTGGTTAATCGCCTAAACAAAGAAGATCCCTTAAACTGGATTTGTGCAGGTGTCAATAAAGACCAAGTTACTGGAATTGAAGGCCACCCACGTGGTGGAAACTTTCGCCTTTGTGGTATTTACGGCTTTCGTCGCTCAGCTATTGAATATATACGTCGAAATCCAGGTATTGCCACACCAGTTCCTGTTGGTGGAATGCCTCCAGTAGAATCTGAAATTTCTCACTCTATTCAGCTGATGATTGATAATAACCGAACTGTTCGAGCCGTTATGACTGAAGATATTTTTGTAGATGTGGACAAACCATGGCACTTATTAGAGGCTAACGATCGTCTGAAACATCATTTGGTTGGTCAAATTGATGAGGACCAAATAGCTGAAGGAGCTAAAATCTCAGATGGCGCAGATATTGGCGGACGCGTGATCTTGGGAGCCAATTCAAAAATCGGCAAACGCGTAGTAGTGAAAGGAGACCTGATTGCTGGAGCCAATAATAATATAACTAATGGTGCAATTCTAGGTGGCAGCTTAATTATAGGAAATCAGTGTAGAGTTAGTGATTACTGCGAAGTTGGTTCTAGTGTGATTGGAAATCAGTGTATCATTGGACATGGAGCAGAAATGTCGGGTGTTTTATTTGACAAAGTCTATCTTTATCACTACTGTGAGATGTCGGGTGTTTTTGGCACCGCTACCGATATTGGGGCCGCTACAGTCTGTGGAACTCTACGGTTTGACGACGGTGATACTGCTCACAAAGTCAATGGAAGATATGAGGTCCCAACTTATGGTGCTAACGCGACTTACATGGGTGAATATTGTCGAACTGGAGTGAATGCGATAATTATGCCGGGCCGAAAAATTGGTTCTTACAGTGTGGTTGGTGCTGGTGTCATATTAAGCGAAGATGTTCCTAGTCAAACCATGATTACGGTCAAGCAAGAATTGGTTAAAAAACCGTGGGGGCCATCTCGTTACGGTTGGTGAATCCTAATTCAATAAATAGACTTAGGAGAAAAACTAATTCAATGAGAACGGATAAGGCAAACATTAAACAAATTGTTGCGTTGTATAATAGAGGCTGTCAGGAGTATGTCGTTTTCATCTTTAAGAATCCAAGTCATAATACGACCGGCTCAATTGTTTGTTAGATTATCCGACAAACCATATCATTGAAACTATCAACCCCGCACTAACAACCATCAACAAAATGCTCAAAACGAACTCCTCATTTTGCCTAGCTATCTCCCTGTCCTCTTGGGCTTTTTGCTGTACGTAGCTTCGTGTTTTGATTTTGATTTCTTCTTGCAAAGGTCTAGTTGGTTCAATTAAACTCACAACAGATTGAGAAATTGCCTAAAGATCAACGAGTCTTCCGGACTGAATATCTGTCTTCAGATGAGTTAACTTTTGAGTTGTGGAGGCTAATATTTTTTTTGAATCCTGGGGCAAATCTATTGTTGGCAATTTGGCCAACCCTTGTCGAATATTCTTGGCGAAATTACGGTATTGCTTCAATGATGTGAGAGCTTTTTCTGACTTTTGCTGAATCTGTTCTATTGATTGTTCTCTTTTAATTTCTGCCTTCTGTCGTTTCTTTTCCAACGCATGTTTTGCAGAGGTTACTTGTGCATCAACTTCTTGGTTTAGTTCTTCCTGTTTCTTTTTCAGTCGATTCTCTGAAATTAAGAATCCTTGCATTAACTGGTTCTGCATTTGCAATACTTGGTTCATCTGGATTCCTCTCCATCTGTGAACGGAACTTTATCAAATTAAATTACCAAACGTACATTTGAAAATGACGCTTCGACGAGGTTACACGATACTAATATTTTAATAATTTTCAAGACGGTAAATTGATAAGATCAAAAACTGAAATATCAGTGCTGCTGACCAACTTCTCAAGTAGATCTAAGTCAGGGAGTTGATCAAGTTCTAGATTAAAATTAGAGTAATCAAAAGCACTCTCATTAGTTGGGTCAGATTGTGATATTCCACTTCTAAAGACAAAACGGTCATCCTCATACGAGATTACACTAGCTTCTTTATCAAGTCCTTCTAAATCTAAATTAGGAAGTTCTTCTGCATCAACTAACATGATCGTATGTACACCACATGCAGGTCCTTCTCGCATAATTGTTATCAATTGGCGGATGGCTTTCGCTGAAAAATTGTGAGGGAAGTCCGTAACGGCTAAAAGGTAATGAGGTACAGGATAGTTACCTGTTTCGGCCATGACTTCAAGTAGTGTGGGCTGATCATTCGTTAAATGCTTTTTTCTAACTAGCGATATATGTAGGCTTAGTCTATTTAAACTTTCTTCAGCGTTCTCGTGCTCTACGTATTTTTTGGGAAATATACCAAGAATTTTATTACTATTCGCCAATGGTTCAATTGACATCAGATGAATTTTGCTTGTTGGAGATGTGACAATTAATCGCAATATCAGGCTTTGGAAAGCTTGATTTATTTGTTTCTTGATTTCTATCGAGGACAGGAAGATAACATTTTGCCCATTGATTATCGGTATCAGAGCCAAAGTCTCTAATTGGTTAAAGTGACCATTGACTTTTAGTGTGCCGACTCGATGACAATCAGATACTTTGCTTACAGTTTCAGGGAGAAAATCATGCCAAAATTCGTCATCCCAGTGGTAAGCGGCGCCTTCTAGTTCTACTAATAGCTGCTGAAAGTGATCAATGTTGTCACTTAGTTCATCGTTATGATTACTCATCAAATTATCGACTTGGTACATGAGATTTTTATCGATTTCTTCCAATTCAGCTTGATATTCTTCTTCTGCTTGGTTTAGCTCGCTCCTTAAATGTTCTTCAACTTCCTCCACTTTGTCTGTTTGCACTTTGCGCAATGTTCCAATAATTTCATCAACCGTTTTTTCTTCCGACATTGCATATCTCCACTCATTATTTTTCAGAGCACACTGGGGTGAGAGTATACAGTTAGTTCTCATAGCGGTCAACATTTTTATTGGCTATTTCTTTTAACCGCTTCGTTTTAGCTACGTAACCCGTCTAACATAGTTTCACCCAAATTAAAAATAAAAAACCGATAGGGATGACGAATATGCCAATAAAGAAAAGAAAAAAATTGGGTAGTTCATCAATGATATTCAACATAGACGATCGTTTTGGACACAAATAGTGAGTAGCAAGCGAAATAATGGCGAAAGGTTGTCGCCATTTTGGTAAATACCTCCGCTACTTCTGTTGCATCCTACGGGATAAATTTTCCATTTCATTGCTCATACGACCTGATAATAAACCAATTTTTTTGTGACGCTTCTAGCATATAATAGGCCAATTTTCCCTTTTTGAATGTTTTTTATTCGAGTAACAATACTCTTTTTCTTTGTTCGTTGATTTCATATTTTGACGGAGCTGTGTACTTTGTTGAACATGCTGATTCTACTGGTGTCGACTTCATTCATGCTGATGGAATTGACAAAAAACTTATACCTACTATTGTTGGATCAGGAGCTGCATTTGTTGATTACGATAATGATGGCGACTTAGATCTTTGTCTGGTCAATACTACTTAACCACATGAAAGTTCGAATCAGTCGGTTAGAGTCGTTGACTACCGACCGATTAACTTTCTATATCAAAACGAAGGCCAAGGTCGATTCACCGAAGTAGCACAGCAGGTTGGCTTTGACCACGACGGTTGGGGAATAGGGTACGCGTTTACTGACTATAATAACGATGGTGATGTAAACCTTTACCTAACTCACTATCTGTCTAATGTCTTTTTCAAAAATCGAGGAGATGGAACCTTCAAACAGGCTTTATCTCGTACCGGTGGTATCGGTTATAATCGTTTTGGTTCTGGTATTAGCTGGATTGATTATGATAACGATGGGTTTCTAGGTCTGTATGTGGGTAATTACCTTGATTATGGGAAAATTCCATCCGGTGCAGATAATTTTTCCCCTATGATTTCACTGGTCAAAATAATGTTCTTTAATTTTAACCGTGGTGATGGTCGATTCATGAATGTTACAAGGAGGTAACCATTTGACTCTGGGGGCACTAGGTCTGATTACGACAATGATGGAGATATTGATCTGCCTCTAGCTAATGTGATACTGATCAAAAAATTCTGTATAGAAACGATAGTGAATCTAACATCACCAACACCAATTTAGTTGATCATTGTAGTTATATAGGGGACACCCGTGTTAGTATGAGTATTACCTTGGAGTAACTGTGCCAATGACGGCGATTTAGATTTGTTGTTACTAAGTAGCTGGATGAAAATAACTTACTTGATTGTAAAAATGGTGATTGGGCTTTTACTGATGTTCCTACTAGTAGCGGAGTCCTTGAATCAGCTATAGGTAAAACTTATTGGGAAACCGGATTTTTTTAATTATAAACTCAAACAGGAATTACGAAGTTAGGAAGAGTGCCGAGTCGAGGTTCTGTTTTGGCGATTATGACTGAAACGTTGTCTGTTTACTAACCTAGGGGTAGAAACCCAACCTGCTATGAAATGAAGATGGAAACCGAAATTGTTGGTTGCACATGAAGTCGATTGACTGTAAGTAAAGGTGATGGAGTTAAGTGGTGGGCAGATGTAAACACGTAAGGTGATTTTGGACAGCAATTACTTATGTCAGGGTAGCATAAAATTAGAATTCGGATTGAGGAAAGAAATCGTAGTTGGTCTTAGCTAGGTTCTATGGGCTTATCGATACTAAACAAATGATGAAATCAGTAGAAACTAACCAATATTTGCTAGTAATTTAAGACAACTGATGTTAACTTTTCTAAAACACTTATATATTGGTTTAGCTGAGCTTGTTAAAGTGTTAATCGTGTACAGGATAAAAAGAGGAGTAACTATTAGCTAATAAATAGATACAATCAAAATACATAAAATTAAGAAGCCTATTAAACATATAAAAGTATGCCTTTTAACGTTATTCTTTGGCGAAAATTTGAGACTTCTACAAATTGATTCAAATATGAATTATTTATTGTTTCATTTTTTACCGTTTTCATTCGATTGCTAGTTATCGACGGAGATTGTTATTTTCATTTGAAGAGAAGTTACAAAAAAAAATTTCCCATGACATATGAAGGAGATGTGCTGAAATGAAGCAAAGTGTTCTTGTCACCGGTGGGGCAGGATATGTGGGAAGTGTATTAGTCCCAAAATTATTAATGGCTGGTTATCACGTAAAAGTATTGGATGCATATATTTATGGCGATCATACACTATTATCCGTTAGGAACCATCCTAATCTGGAAGAGATTAAGGGGGATCTACGTGATCAAGCATTACTAAAATCATCGATACATAAATGCCATAGTATCATTCATCTGGCTTGTATTTCGAATGATCCTAGTTTTGAATTAAATCCCGATCTTGGTAGATCCATCAACTATGAGGCCTTCACACCATTGGTGAAGATATCTATCGATAGTGGTGTGAAACGTTTTATTTTTGCTTCTTCTTCGAGTGTTTATGGAATCAAGGATGAAGAGAATGTGACAGAGAATCTATTATTGGAACCATTAACCGACTACTCGAAATATAAAGCTATGTGTGAGGATATACTAATATCAAATCAAACCCCAGAATTTACGACGGTCATTGTTAGACCAGCCACAGTATGTGGGTATTCTCCACGTTTGAGGCTAGATTTAACCGTGAATATTCTTACGAATCATGCTGTTAATCGTGGAGAGATTACAGTTTTTGGTGGAGAACAAAAAAGGCCTAACATTCACGTTGAGGATATTACGAACCTATATGTTGATCTGTTGTCTCGTTCAAATCAGGAGATAGCGAGTAAGATTTGGAACGTAGGTTTTGAGAATCATAAGGTTAGCGAAATTGCTAAGATTGTAAAAAACGTGGTTGGTAAAGAGGATGTAAAGATTCTTAAAACTCCAACAGACGATTTGCGATCCTATCATATTTCATCGAAAAAAATAAGAGAGGATTTAAATTTTATCCCGATGCACACAATAGAAAATGCCGTTCAGGATTTGGTTAATGCTTTCCGAACCGGAAAAATTACTAACCCACTAGAAAATGAAAATTATTATAATGTCAGTAAAATGAAAGGTATTAAAATGGTATGACCTCTAGAGGATTAGTAAATACGATGCAGATTAACTAACACTATTGGGAATAGTGTTCAATCTACTCAATTATACACCATGGCTAGAGCAGAACTGGCTTTTGCATTTTTTGTATGCTTTAGCTAAATATGAAGAATAGAAAGATCGTCGCTTGTTGGCTAAAAGTATCCACTTGTTTAATCTTAACGTCGTAAATTAGATTGCTGCAAAGCACAATGCCAACAATGTTTAACCGGTATTGATCTCCTTCACCCTTCTTCTTTCTTTTTGTAAGTGTTGTATTGGTTAAGAAAAAATTGGTCTTATCGTATAGTACAAACCGTACGAAGGATATTTATGATGTGTAGAGATGAAAATCTATTTTTCAAAGAAGAATTTTAAAAATCCAACGGCAAAATCATTTTGATGGATCCAATTGGCTACATGCTTCAAAAATCGATCTACTATGGGACTTCCTATAGTTTCGAAGTTTTTTTATTATACGACAGAAACACTCTTTGTGATGACGGTTTATCCTGTTAACAATGGGAGTTTAACTAGTTTTTGGTCTAAAGAATCTATTTATTACGTTATTATGTAAATCGACATTACTCCTTTCGAAACAAATAATAGCTAGAAAACCAAAACCCACATTGTGCTACTAGTGGAAACTAGAATTTTGATTTCGTTTATACATCTATTCATTCATAAAATGTCGACTGCCTAGCTCGGGGCGATTACCTATTATGGGAGGAACCGTAACTTGTTTTTTTATTAGACAGACTGTGTTCAATTTTATCTGCTTAGTTAGGTTAATGTTTAGGATGTCGATCAAATGGTTCTTGCGTCATAATTCAAAATATACGAAGCCTTTCATAGACATATATCGCTTGTGTTAGAATTTGTCATATATTTTATGGAAGAAAATATATTCTGCTTACATTAGCTGTCATACTCATTAGCATACAAATTCAGTATCCTGATTTCTAAATGATAAAATCAAGCCAACAAGCTATATATTTGACTAATAGCGATGGCACACTAGCTATGGTCTAGAAAATGACTCTTTCACTTTTTATTAATAGTGTATGAGTCATTTTTTAAACATCACTGTTTTTCTGAAAACAAAAGTACCAACACTATAATCATTACCATTTCGTTTGTTGATCTAGTCATTGAGTTTTGCGAAAAAGTAGGAATTGAAATTCGAAATATGGATTACGAAAGCCAAAAGTTATAGCAAGCTTTTGTAAACTTTTTATGAACCAATGATGACGATCCCCAATCCAGAAGTATAGAAAAACTTAATTATTTCTCTTTAGCGTAGGGTTGCTAATATCTTATTAGATTAGCCGATAGTTTTCAAAGGGGAATCTCATAATAGGTTGAGGCTATCCGATGTCAAGTGGACGTGTTTCTGAATACCTATCCGAAGTTTCTTTTGGCTTAAATTTTGATTTGCCTGCACTATACTACCGTTTTCCAGGAATTCCATCATTTCTTTAACCGCTTGAACGTGATTTTCTGGGGATATTGGCTGGGGTTCTAGTCCCGCTCGTGTAAAGGCCAAAGGTGTAGACGAAAATCTAAGCTCTGACTTAGTTATATCACTAAACTTGATGATTTGCTTATCTTTAACCCGTCTCATGGGTTGAAACTGCATCAAGACATTATGATAGCCTAAACTATAACCAATTACCGAGGAAATAAGCATAGGTGCTCCAAAATGTTGTGCAATTGAATTAGGTCCACTGTCGGTTCCAAAAAAAATAAATTCTTAGCACACAAGTATATATCCACTTCGCCAGGCCTTTGAATTTGTGTAAGATCAATTAACCCCCTTCGATTCTTGATAGGAGGCATTCTTGCATGCCCAATACGGATAATTTGAATTCCTTGATTTAACAACCATTCAATTGCTAATTCGTAGTCTTCCACATTAGCATTTCGCCACGCATAATTCGGGGAGTCAGAATATCCTTCAGATCGAAGATGCAGTGTCACAAATGGCTTATTTAAATCAAAACCATTTGTTGTCAAAAATTTTGTTGCTATATCAGTTGTTTCCTCTAAAAGTTCAAATGCGAATGGTCTTTTTCCTATTTTACTAAGCAATGTATACAAAGTCGGAATAACTTCCCAGTCCCCACCATAAATATCATTGGTAACCTTTATCAGTTGACCGTGGTATGGCACAATTTCGCTCATTTTCGTGAAGTATGAAATTTCTTTCTCATCGGAAGTTATGTCGAAAGTATCTGCCAAATAAGGCAAAAGACCCATGTTTACTAAACGATAACTGTCTCTCCCTTGAGGTAGTGTTAAGATTGGCTTTGTATCTAAGAGCCCAAGAGTCATTGACTGTCGTACCATAGCTGATTGAGCTACAATTTCCCCAATAGATCGTATAGAATAAACATTTTCAAAAATCGGTGGAAGATTATAAGTTGCCCTACCGATCGTTACAAGCTTTTCAGTAACATCTAGAAAGGTTTTTGTAAGTCTTTTGTAGATACTTGCTACACCATCATTACGGGCTAAATATGCAATCTCTCTTGCTAAATGACGTTGCTGCGGGAAACGATCAATGAAGTTTTCTATAAATAAAACTGCTTCTACAGGATTTTCGGTAAAAATCCGATTAAACTCGCTTCGGGCATTTGCGGCAAGAAACCTTAGGTCATCTAGAGAATAAGGCTGCTTTTTATGGAGAATTTTTTCATACTTCATATTCAATGTATTGAGTAGAAAGGCTATAGGCAGTCCAAACTCTTGTGAACACCGGCGACTTTGTTGCCTAATTATTAGAATAGTTTACCGGGGGGCCACTAGAGACTTATGCAGATAAAAACTTTATAGAAATAATCAATTAACAAGCAGTAAAAAAATAATGGCGAATGACAAATAGGTATTATAAAACTGCAACAAGTCATACTGGTTCAAATAAGGGATTATTGCACCAACGAGCAATGTTTTTAATGTTGATAAAGTATTTACAATAAGAATATCATCAAGCTCTCTGGCTGGCTGTAGATGCTGAAGGTGCCCTGGATGAAGTAAATCAAAGACGCCATGACAGTGAACGATTACTTTTTTTCAGATTTTAACCTGTCAATCTCCAAACAGAGTCGCTCAAGACTTTTAATTTTGTTTTTCATCATATGTCCCCGTGGCAAAAGCTAATACTATACAGGAATTAAATTTTTGGGATATTTTTCATTGACAAACAGCTTTCTACTGTAAATTGATTACTTTAATGTTTAGAGCTACGACCTACATTTATGTAAAGCCCTTTTATAACGAGACCCGTAGTATTGTTTACTAATTTTCTTTTTTTACTATCACAATTAAACCGCGTATGGTTATAATCTCGCTCTCCTTGAAATATAAACATGTCTAAAACCAATGTTATTCTTTGAATAATATTTTTGTTTTTGATTATTCATTCATACAACCAAAGCAACCCCGTATTGCCTAGTCTATGTTGTATCTTGAAAAATTGAGTGAAAAATCAATTTTTTGGAATTTAATCACAGAAAAGAAAACAGCATTTATCTTAAGCACTAATATAACCCTAAGAGTTTGATTAAAAACTTTTCCATCACATGTAACTTGGATAGATACTATATTATTTAGATGAAAAGATGAAACAAGCTTCTGCCTAATTGATCAATTTGCTCGGTTTCAAGTTCAGTTTCTACCACCACTTGTGTGATATTTCTTAGCATTTTCCGAATGCCTTTTTCTTTAACATGATTATAATTCACAGGGTCATGCCGTAGGAGGCACATACTTGAACTCACCCCACCCATTCCCTCTTTAAATCGTATAAGACCATCATCAGTTCCATCTAGCAAAGACAAGCCTAAATCTAGGGTATGCAGTCCATTTTCAGAGGCATAACGAAGCAAATCCCAAAATAAAGCATTGTTAGGCCGATAGATTAGTCCACCGGGATCAGAAGCCCCAAACTTATAGTATAATACTGATTTGTAAATCAATACCAAGTAAGAACTTAGAACTTTTTCACTAATTCTGGCCTCAACCACAAAACCTCTTTTTTGTAAAATGAAAGTTTCATAAATATTTTCGAAAAACCGAAATGGTGGAGACAAAATTCTGAACTTTTCACGACGCTGCTGTACATATAAATGATAAAACCTTTGTACCGATTCGATATCATTTTGCCAGTTAACCTGTATCCCCCTATTATTGGCTTTACCAAATTTCAGATGAGGAAATTAAGCAGGAATTATGGAAAAACTCAAAATATAAGATCTGGCATGTGCCATCGTGGTATTTGAATCATTAAAATCAGAATCCGTTGACCTTGTGACTGCTAACTGGGTATAAAATGAGGTAGCACCAGCAGGAATTTGTTGGCTTCTTTCGAGTGCTATTCGAGTATTGAAAAAAGGTGGATATTTTTACATTCGTGATAGTGGCAAGCTTAAACCGGGTTGTCATGGCCTAAACTACGACCAAGTGTTGACCGAACTTGTTTTCGAATTGATAGATAGATTAGATGTTGAAAACCGGGTTGATATGTATGGAATCCCTAGGGCATATTAAAAAAAACCGAAGATGAAGATATTACATTCGAAAGTCTTTTCGATAAGTACTATAGTCATTTTTCAATTACTGTACATCAGGGCTTTTATATGCAAAATATACCAGAAAAGGTTTCCTGAGCAAATTTATCAATTTACTTGATACATTTCTCCAAAAGTCAGTCGACTATTTTTATTAGATCTAAAATCGGTTGACAGATTAGTTGCATATTCCAGACTAATGAGAATTTAAAAAATGAGGCAGATGCCAGTAGTGAATGCTGTATTAGTATGGTTTTTAAATTACTCGCGAATGAGAAAACAATTAGCACACAGGCAAATTTAAAACTTTTGGTATAGCATTACTATACACGAATTGACGGGTAATTACTGGGGCAGGTTTTGCTTTGGCTAATCTAAACATGAAAGCACTTGTGCACCCGTACTCGATAAGGCTACAGTAGATCAAGTGTATCTGAAGTTAGATACGTATATTCTTTTATATTAGATCTTACCTTCCTATTGTTGTATTCTTGATTAGTTTTAATTATCTTTCCACCTTCAAGAAACTCAATCATTTCTTTGACTGATTTGAGGTGTTCACTTGGAGATATAGGTTGCATTTCTATGCCTGCCCGTTTAAACACAGTTGGTGAAACAACTTGCCTCAGCTCTGACATTAGAATATCGCTGAACCTTAAAAGACGTCCGCTTTCAGACCATTTCATTTTTTGAAACTGTATCAGAGAATTTTGATATTTTACGGTACAGCCAACTGTCGACGATATAAGAGCAGGAGCTCCAAACTGATACGCTAGTGCACAGGGACCGCTATCAGTACCATAGAAGAACAAATTTTTAGCACACAGGTAAATGTCAACTTCACCAGGTCTTTTAATAGAAGTCAAATCTATTAACCCAGTTTCACCTTCGATCGGAGTCATTTTTGGGTGCCCAATTCTTACTATTTGGATTCCCTGTCTTAGAAGCCAACTAATTGCAGGTTTATATGTTTCAACATTAACATTTCGCCATTCGTGGAGCGCGCTATCAACGTATCCAGGTTCTCGTAGATGTAGCGTGACAAACGGTTTTTTGAGATTAAGACCGTGCGCGGATAAGAATTTTGTTGCAATCTCTTCTGTCTGTTCTAGAATTTCAAAGGCAAATGGGCGTTTCCCCGATTTTTTCAGAAGATTATAACAAACTGGAATAACCTGTGTGTCTCCCCCGTAAATTTCTTCTGTGACTTTCATTAGTTGGCCAAAATATGGAATTATAAGACGCATACTGTTAAAAAAGTTCACGTCCGCTGTTGTGGAGACAATTTCGAATGAATCTTTCAAATAAGGTAAAAAACCTTTATTTGCTATCTTATATACTGGGTTTTCATCGGGTAACATTAAAATCGGCTTTGTTTCTAACAAACCAAGTTGTAATGAATAATGAACTAAAGCCGTCTGAAAAACTATTTCTCCGATTCTTTCTATTGAATGGAGATTTTCAAAAACCGCAGGCAAATTGTATATTTTTTTTCCGATTGCCGACACCTTATCAGTAACATCAATAGATGCTTTTATCAGTCTCTCATAGGCCGTTGAAAGGCCAAGTTGATCCCGAAATACATATGCAATTTGTCTTGCTCTATGACGAGCGTGAGGAAACTGATTGATATAATTCTCGACCAAGTAACATATGTCATCTACCGAATTTCTGGACAGTAACTTATTAATCTCAGTATCGAGATTTACTTGAAGAAATTGAATTTCGTTTAAGGAATACGGAGCTTTCTTTTGAAGAAGGTCTGAATATAGCATTACTCTTATTCAAGATTCCAATTTTTAAAATTTATTTGTTAATTAGACAAAAGAAGAAATCAAAATACAGTTGTCTGTGTTAGTTATTATCGCTATTTTAATAGAGCTGTAATAAAACTTTTAAGTGCACTTGAACTTATGTACTCACGGTGTCCGAGAGTTCTCACCATCATAGCACCAACGCAATTACCAATGAATCCAACTAGCATTGGAGAAAATCCAGAATTTGCACAAAGCGAGGTTATTCCAAAATAGGCACTACTTGCTCCTATTGCATCAACTACCTCTGTTGTAAAAGCTGTTGATTCAAAAAACCCTTTTTTTTCACTCCAATTAAGTGATCCTTGATCTCCTAAAGTAATACTTATGAAGGGACAGTGAAGCTTATTTGATAATCTTAAAACTAATTCGGTCTTAGACACAGCCGAATGCCCTAATGCCAAACGAAGTTCCGGTATATCAGCGCATATGTAGTCCGCTTTTGAATATTTTGTAAGCAAATTTGAACCTAAATTGTAACTATTAGTTTGAGCAGAAATAGTTAAGTAAGTATTTAGCTCGCATAAGTTTTTCGCTAGACGGTCTCCGATAGCATTGTAACCATAATCTGCGACGATGACCAAATCATAATTACAAGCAACTTGGTTCAAATATAAACACATTTCATGTTCTACGTTACTTTTTGTTTGATCAATATTCAGTTTAGTTAATTCAAAAATTTGGCTACTAGGTTTTTGTTTATTTGTCAGAAACCTTTGTTTAGTTACACTACTCTGATAAGAAGTGAACATAGGCTTAAAGTTAACACTTGAATCTAGATTATTTCGGACAAAATTAACATGCTCTCCTTCTTTCTCTAGGTATGTAACAAAATGCACTTCCTGACAAAAACCTGCTAGATGTTTCGCAATACCTGCGGCACCCCCAAGATGTATTTCCTTCTCCAAATATCTAGCATCTATACAGGAAGATTTATTAGAAATACCTAAAGATTGACAAAAAAGGTATTCATCTATAATAGTCTCACCAACTATCAGAACTTTCTTCTTTTCTAAGAAATCAATCTGACCAAGAATATATTCGATGTTATAGCTGTCTTTAAATTTAGCCAGATAGCTTTGAGTTTGTGGAGTCAAAATACTGAAATACTGGTTAATTAAAGTTGTTGAGCTATAAGCTGTATCACCAACAAAAACAAGTTCTCCGCCAACTTCCAGAATGGCCTTTTTTTCCTTAGCAATATGTCCAGTAAGATCATGTAAATTCTTATATTCGATTCCTTTTACATAAATATTAGGTCTTAGTAACAAAATAGTTTCAACTGCTGACGGTGTCTCGTTTATTGCAACGTAATCAATAATTTCGAGCGCTGCCAAAAATTCTGCTCTAAGTCTTTGATTGAAAACAGGTCTCCCTGGGCCTTTGTTAACATAATGGTCGGGGCTCGTAGTTACTACTAGAATATCACCTAATTCGCTAGCTGATTGGAAATGGTGAAGGTGGCCTGGATGAAGTAAATCAAATACTCCATGACAATGAATAATTGTCTTCCCTTCACCTTTAAGTTTTTTGAGTTCTAGGCTGATTTGCTCTAGAGTTTTAATTTTGTTCATCATCATTGTCACACTTATAAATAAATCTCAGATTGGAAGGGGTGTTAAAAAGTTTTCCATAGCATTTCTTTATCTAAGGTTCATCTAGTCCAAAACTATTCTCGTACCACTAATGCAGTTTTGAATTCTACCAACAAATTTAATCTTAATCTTTTGGGTGCTAACTCGGATCAATCAACTTATGGAAAATAGGCAAAGAAGTTCTATAATAGTCATCAAACTTTGCTTTTTCTAAAATCAAATAGAAGTTGAAATAAGATTCGATGAAAAACTCCTGTCGACAGAGGACGATTTTTTCTAAGAACTAGAATTCAAAAACGAAAAAAGGTAACTCTTTTTCATTTACTGACCAACACAGTGGGGTTATAACTAGTGTTCCGATTAAAAAAGTATCAACGGACATAGTTTAAAATATGTTACACACTTTGTAATTACGCTTTTCAAGGTGCTCTCACTACCCAATTCTTTATGACTGACGTCGATTTTTCATGTATTATCGTAATGAAAAACAAACATAATGATGGGGCATCCCCCAAAAATCCGAAATGCATGAATCTTTATAAAAATCCAATGTATAGTCAATATTTGAAGTTTGGAAAGACCAAAACAGGTTCTTTACATCAATTAAAGATTTTTGTTGAAAGACTGTTAAGTCTGATGCTGAAATCCGATCTTCTACTTGGTTGATATTAGAAGAAAAATCTAGCATTAATTCGGTTAGAGACTTGATTTTTGCCACTTCGATCGAACTAAAACTATCTTCATGCTTGCCAGTAATGAAGAACGGTATGGACTGTAAATAGTATTCCATAATATTTTCTTCCTTAATGTCCTTGTACCAACAATAAAGAAAACTCAGATCCCATGCAGGAGAACCTGAATAATATTTCCAATTTGGAGGTAATTTTTCTAGAAAGTCAGGCAAGTCATTTAAGGATTCAGAAGTAATACAAGGATTCAGGAGTACATCTTTGACCCAAGATTCAAATGTTCTTGCGGTTTTTAATTTTTCAAAAGCGTTTCGAAAAATATCCTCTGCTAGGTCTAATAGTAAACTCCAGTTTTTCTCATCTATGTTTTTCATCTGTATTGCTTTTCTAAAGACAAATCTTTTCAGAGATTCAAAAAAAAAGCCATAACAGTTACTATAAGTAATTATTACCTTGTCATGAGAAAACCTAAAAAGTTTCATTAACATTTCGATCCGATTTGAAATCGCATGCAAGAAGCCTTCGGCTATAACCAAGTCAAATGTTCTGTTCGATTCGAAAATTTCAAGAGTCTCAGAATAAATTTCTTGTAAATTGTGTTCTAGTTCATATTTTTCGAATAACTGTTGAATCTGAGTGTGGACAAAGGAATGTGGTTCCACAAGTATTCCATTTCCTCCCCACATACAGGTAATAAGGGCATTATCTCCACTATTTGGCCCAAACTCTAAAAAATCTTTGTTTTGAAACCAAGAAATTGGTATTTTAAGATGATTTTCGTAGAGATTACGTCTTTGGTGATGATGTAAATTGAAAAATTTTTTGTCAGATTTGATTTCAACTGGATTGATCTTATTCTTGTTATAAAAATCTAGTTGATCATTCATAGATGTTTTTGTCAGATTAAATGCCTTAATTATTTTATGCTAGCTAACTAGCATACTACAGTATTTTGGCATGTTACTTACAACCCAAAATACTATGGCTCTAAACTTCTAACTTTTAGGAGATCATAAGTCTTTTGATCAAATCAATCGGAATTCTACTATAATATGATGGAAGTATAACTTCAATCATATTATATAACGTACAGAAGTAAGCTTAATTAGATAAAAAGTTATCTAATTAAGCTTACTTCTGTATCCCAGCCACGATGGAATGTTTCATATACCCCCTCGAAGTCTTTTTTATAATGAATAGACCCTTTACTTCTATCTTGTGTAACTCCTTTGATTTTACAATTTCTGACTTCCACCCAACATGCCTGAAATAGATATACCATCAATCGTCGTAGTCGATTGTACGTCTCTCGTAAAGTATCTGTATCAGAATAAGAAGTTCTTGACTGTGCAATAATGTCCCCAGTATCTATTCCCTCATCAATAAAATGAAGTGTAACACCGAACGGCGTTTTTTCTTTTATACTCCAATAATTTGGATGATACCCTCGGTTCCATGGTAGATAAGATGGATGTAGATTAACTATTTTTCTCGGCAGATAATCTACTACATCTTTTTTAATAAGGTATCTAGAACGGTCGCTCACAATGAAATCAATTTCATTTTCTAAAATAAGTTTTAGGGAAATACGCGAGGTATGCATCATAACTTCGTCGCCCGTTGCTTTTATAATATCTGGAATTACATTCCAATCGGTTATATTTTCATTAGTAAAATACAGTACTTTCATGGGTATCCAAGATTATTAATCATAGAATTAAGCTAAAGTAAAACACCGTTTTTTTATAATTCCATGAATCTGCTAAAAGTTTAAATTCTCGAACCAATTTCTCAATGGTCTCGATTGCCTGAACTCGGGTTAAAATCAGAGAAAGAGTAAATCATACTCGATGCCATTTGCCATTTATAATTATCTGATGTTTCTCCTGCATTCTTTGTGTGAGTATTTGAGAAAAATTTTCTTTTCGTGCACAATGGTATTCCAATGAAAACCTCATTCCTCTTCCTCTCAGGTCACGAAAAAAATCATGGTTACTTAGACTGTCATATAACATTTCTCTCATCAGTTTCCCTAAAGAATTGACATGGTCTAAGAAGTTATCTTCATGAACTATTTTCTGCACCGCAAGTGCGGCGGCAACAGATAAAGAGTGTGCTTGGTATGTAGTGGTATATTATAACCGGCCCGCCATCAGGTCTCGTAAGACCAAGATCCTTGGGAAGCATTGGGCTCCCCAAATAATCACCAGTAAAATCGTCACTTTCTGTTATCAAGATTACTCGATTACCAAGATTGACGAAATCCCCGGTGTTAACATCGTGATGGGATCGAATAATTACGTGCGAGCAAATGTGTCCATGGGAGCCGATAGTCAGACTTTTGCTTGCAGTTAATACACAAAAATCATCTATTCTTGTATTATCTCCGATACTTATGTTTTTAGTTTATGTATACGCTGTCGCCATTTGGTGGGAAAGGGCCGGGACGTGTCTCATGAAAAATAACTAATTCTGTTTCTGGGATTGTTGTGTGAAAGGTGTCCTTACCAATTCTAAATACAAATGTATCATTTCTATCAAGTATGCACACGTCTACAATTTTTCCTTTTTCATCAAAGGTAGTTATTTTCATTTGACCTTCAATCATGTGGTAGCACTCTGATTTTTCTATATGTTTATGAGGTACATGTTTTTCCTTCTTGTAAATCAAATTAATCATACTATGAAGGCTACTATCACGGCTGTTGTGAAGACAAATTCGTATATCCCGTTTCCCTAGAATTTTTGACGTTTTTTTTAATTCTTCGATGACCTTCCTGTCAATTGCAATGTTAGCTTCAGTAGCAAAATATGCTATTGATTTACCTGATTCATCTATAGTAACTAGACTTTCATCATTTAGGTCTAATTTATATATCGAATCTTTAATTTTTTTAACTAGCATTTTCAGAAAATAGGCCTGATCTCAACGTTAGATCTATAGTTTTTATCCCACATTGAGGCTATATCCTTAAATGTTCCTACAAATGCGTCTATAACTATATCTAATTGTTCTTTAGTTATTGTTAAGGCTGGTGAAAAGCAAACTCGGTGCCATTTACCACTAATTAGTATTCTATGATCGTCTTTCATTCTTTGGGCAAGGGCATTACCAAACAAGTGTTGCTCCTCGCAATGATACTCAATTGAATTTCTTAAACCTCTCCCTCTGACGTTAGCATAAAAGGGATGATCCTCGAGTTCCGATATCAGTGCTTCTCTAAAATACTCACCACTCATATTTACAGTGTTAAGAAATTGATCATTGTGAATAATTTGTTGAACAGCTAGGGCCGCTGCAACGGAAAGAGAATGTCCTTGATGTGTGGTTGAGTGCTGAATTTGCCCTTGCCCTTGTCTGATCTTTTCTTCTATTCTACTACTAGTGACGACAGCACTGAGAGGAACAAAACCTGCTCCTAGAGTTTTTCCCATAAAAATAAAATCTGGCGTAATTTGATCCCAATCCACACAATAAATCTTTCCGCTTGTACCGGTCCCACACCATACTTCATCGAGAATTAGATGTACATCGTAAGTATCACATACTTCTCTTATATAGCTCCAGTAATTAGGGGCTGGTGGTACATCACCTACTAACCCGCCCATAATTGTTTCACCAATAAAAGCACAGACTTTTTCCGGTCCTATTTCCAGGATCTTTTCTTCTAGGTGTTTTGCACTGCGGCGGGCATAATCATCCAACGTTTCGTGATCTTTCTTATCTCTGTATATATTATGCTCAGGAATTTTTGCTCTATTTTCAGGTAAAAGCGAATTAAAAAAATACAGGTTAGGCCTATCACCAACAGCTAATGCGTCAGTGGAAGAGCCATGATAAGATTGTTCTCTAGAAATAAACCAATTTTTTCCCTTCTTACCACTATCATAATGGGCTTGGTAACTCAATTTCATAGCAGCCTCGCAGGCTTCACCTCCTGATCCACCAACAAAATATACGCGATTAAGATTATGCTGTGCTCTTGAAAGGAGTAATTCGGCCAATTTATCACGATTTTCATCTGAAAATGATTTGTAATCTATGTGTGCTATTTTACCTGCTTGTACTGAAATTGCATCTACTACCGTTGGTTGAGACCAACCCAAAATGGCATGAGCGGTAAATCCGCCTGTCATATCAAGATATTTTCTGCCATTTTTAAAATATATATAAATCCCTTCACCCCTCTCCACGACTGGTGGCACATAGGAGTCAGGAAAGGTTCTCAGTAACTTTGAATTATTTTTCATAGAGTAGTGTCAAATCAATTCTTGGGCATACAACACAAGCCTATCAAGTAATGTGCCATTTTATGATGACCTGTATGTACGACTTCATCATTCATTGAAAACATGAATACGTTATGAAAAAAAGAAGATAATAACTTTCTAAAATCTTCTCCACTTTTACAATTCACATGACCTGGGTCACGTTGATCAAATGGAATAATTCGTTGTGATTCTAGGCTAGGCATTCCGATGATTAGGCACCCTTCATTTGTTATTGATTGAGAAAGATGAATTAAGAATGTATTTTCTTTCATTGGGTCAATGTGTTCGAATACATCCATGAGGTAGATTGCATTATATTTTTTTTGTGTCGGTTTTTCAGTCAGGTCTAGGATTAAATAATCCATAGGCCAGGATTCATCCTGTCTTGATTTAGCCTCATCGATGAATACTGGGTCAAAATCTGAAACAGTTAGGTTTGTAACGTTTTGCGCAACAATTCTCGAAGCCCATGAATCACCACATCCAACCTCAAGAACATTTTTTTTACCTTCCAACATTTTAGATACAAATTTATACCTCGATAACACGAACGATAGTCTTTTGGGGTCTTTGTCCCAAGTTGCATTGGTCATTAAGCCAAGTTGAGTTAACCCTTTTTCATTTTTTTTTTCTATCAAGTAAGAATACTGTCTTTCTTTAGTTTTCATGCCCGATTCTTTTGAATGAGAAGGTGTTTGTTGACAAATTAAACCTCACAGGTTTGTTAATTATTAATTTTGGTTACTCTATAAAAAAACTTTATTTATACAATAGTATTTTCTTGCTGAAAAATTCCCCCTGCTTTTTAAGTCTTAATTATAATTTTACCTGCTGTCCCACTACGAAAAAGTTCTAGAGCTTCATTAATTTTTTCTAATGGGAATTCGTTTGTGACAAGACCATCGAGTTCCATTTTTCCTGCGTTTATTAATCTGATATATCTAGGAATATCAATGCTAGGCATGGCATTACCACCATGTGAGCCAGTAAAAACCTTGTTAAAATGAAGAGGTAATGTAAATATTGAAACAGGATTGCTAGGAACACCAACCAGAATTGTTTTACCATCAGGGTGAGTCAATTCATAACTCATTTCGATTACACTTGAGATACCTGTAGTATCGACTACAACATCGGCACCATTCGCCCCCGAGATATCGAAGACTTCTTCATAAAGTAGATCTGAGTTTCCTGTTATCGCATGACTTAAACCAAATTTTAGCCCTAGGTCAAGTTTAGTCTTATGAAGGTCAATTCCAATTATAGGATATGCGGACACCATCTGGGCTGCTTGGACTATATTGAGTCCAACTCCACCTAGGCCAAAAACAACAATAGACTGGCCGATTTTTAACTCAGCATCATTATTAATAACACCAAAACCTGTGGTAACAGAACAGCCAAACAAGGGCGCCAATTTCAAATCAAAATTTTCAGGTATTCGTGTCACTCGATTTTCAGACACAATTGCTTTTTCATTAAATGTTGTAACCCAACCTGCATTGATAATTTTTCCATTTAGTTTATATTTTGGTGTTTCAGATTGGATGCCAGTTCCTGGCCGCCAATGTAGTACCACATGATCTCCTCTTTTTACTGTTTTAACACCTGCTCCGGTATCTAAAACAATCCCGCTCCCTTCATGACCAAGCAAATGTGGAAGGTAACGGTCAGGACCTTTTATAGCATCGATTTCGTTTACTTGAGCTCCACAGATTCCACTGTAATGCAAGTCAACTAAAACTTGTCCGTAATCAAGCTCATTGGGTAATTCTATATCAGATACGGTGAGAGGCTTATTACTTTCAAACAGAATCGCTGCTTTCATTTCAATATGTTCCGAATTTACTCAAAATAAATAAATTCGTAATCTCCCGTATAACCAAAGTGTTTATACAACCAAATCCACTCTTGTTGATCAAAGAAAGATTCGCAAGTTAGCGCCCAGCATTGTAGATTGAAAAGCTCCTGCTCGTTACGATAACTTTCTAACATTATGTAACCATTTTTTCCCGCGCGCTCAACTTCTTTTAAAGCCGTTTCTAACTCAAATAATCGTAGATTGTGAAAACAACCAAGAGAGATAACCAAGTCAAAGTATTGATCTGGAAAAGGGTAAGTATCTTGGGCATAATGAATAAAAAGGGAGTCACATACACTACTTTTTGCTTTGGACAAAGCATAAGATGAGATATCAAATCCAACTATTTCTAATTGGGGTAATAGTTGTTTCAGCTCATGGAGAAGATATGCTTTGCCACAACCTACATCGAGAATACGAGAATGATTACTTAATCCATAATAATTTATTAATGCTTCAGCCACAGGCTCCCACCAGCCAGGAATATACTTGTATCCTCCATAGCCATAACGTCGATTTCCGTCCCAGTAATCGCTACCATATTGCTTGGCTTTAATCATACAGTCAACTTTTTGATCAATCATGCGGTCAATATATGCACGCTTTGTAGCTCTATGGATTGGTGTTACAAATTGAACTAATTCCCCCATGATTATTACCTTTGATTTATAATGATAGACATATATATTTGATCTTGGCCAAAACGATATTGATTAGCTTCGGCCCGTAATGGATTTTGTATTTGTTGGGTCATTTTTCAAACTAATGAAAGATGGTCCGTGCTTCTGATAAGCTTTATGAGATATTTTTTTCGTTTCTTGGCCATCTTTTGGGAAGAAAGAGGTGATATTTTTAAACAATTTCATCGTGTGTTTTGCATTCAATTCTGAATGGGTTGGTCCTAGTGTAGGGTAATCGGCAAATCCGACCAGTTTGACATTTACATTTTGCTGATCAATGTCTAATTTAACTTGTTCGAAAGGTCGCTCAATCAAGAAAGGAGTAATACTATAGACCCATGGCTTGAGCCCTTCTAAAGCCATCCCTGCGGAAACGCCAATAAGGCTTTGTTCACATATGCCCATGTTGATAAATCGATTTGGGTGTTTCTCACGAAACTCATCGAAAACACGATAACCAATATCCCCAACTAGGACATAAATCCTATCGTCATTATCTGCTAGTTCCGAAATCACTTTTCCGAATGCTCTTCTCATCTTAATCCTAGCTCTTTTTTCCCGATCTCTATTTCGTTACCCTTAATTTTTCGCGCGTGCCAGACGGGATCATTTTCAAATTCCGAAATTCCTTTACCTTTTATTGTATGAGCGATGATTACCTTTGGTCGACCTTCACGACTACCCGTTTTAAGTGCAGCAATTAACGAATTAAATGAATGACCATCATGAACTTCCGTAGTATCCCAGTCAAATGCCTTAAATTTTGCCCCGAGGTTACCAAGAGGAAGAGCATCATCAAGAAATGAAAGAGCCTGTATTTTGTTGTAATCAACGATGACAACTAGGTTGTCTAATTTATGTTTAACGCCAATTAATAAAGATTCCCAAGTTGTTCCTTCTTGACATTCACCGTCACTGATCATTATATAAATTTTTCCAGGTAATGATAACATTTTTCGGCCCAGGGCCATACCAGTCCCAATTGGTAATCCATGGCCTAAACTTCCTGTTGTACAGTGAATACCATTTTCGGGGTCAATTTCAAGATGAGTGGAGAGTTCGGGATGGAAGCCTTTTTCTTTGAGAATAAGACAAAGTGGAAAAGAAGCATGTGATTTACTCAAAATAAACTTGTCATCATTTTTTAAAATCACTTCATAAAGAACGATGAGCATTTCAATTATAGAAAAACTTCCTCCTAGATGAGCTTCTCCATACTCAATAAAGGCATTGAATGTGTCTTGGCGGAGTTTTCTAGCTTTTGAAACTAGATGATCGTAGCTAGTAATATTCGGCATTCTATTCAATTAAGCTCGCAGAATTTTTCTTTTACGAGTTTGCAGTAGTACTTTGCTTTTTTTAGTTGAATTTTTTGTTTTTTCTCAAGATTTTGTTCACCATCAGTTGAAAGATAACGATAACTTCGATTTTGATCGGGTAAAAATCCATTGAGAATAATCAAAGCCCATCTCATCCCATAGAGAGGCATTGAAGCATTCAACCGTTTTTCGAAATATAGGTCACTAGAGTACAAACCGATAGTGGCATCTTTCCATTTTTGCTTCAAACTATTGTCCAAACGCATCGCAGGGTGCCATATAAAGTCAGCTGCAAGTTTTACGGGATCATCCCAACCAAAGTATTCGAAGTCTAAGAAAACTAGGTTTTCATCATTTTTCATGAGACAGTTATGAAAGCCAAAGTCTGATGGACTGAGGATCTGTTTTCTCAAGGGCAATGCACTTTCCAAGGATTCTTCAGGCCAAAACGAGATACATTTATCCTTGATTTGATTCCATAGTGGTGAAAATACATCCTCTAGAAAAAATTTCAAATCAGGCTTTTTTCCCCCAATTCGATAAAGATTTTCTAATCGATACTGTACTTGGCGTATGAGTTCTTTGGCGGAAAGGCATGCTTCCGAAGCCGTTGTAAAATCGTCAGGATCAACTTTTTTTGAAATCCAATTTAGCTTTTTCACAAATAAAATCACTAATTCAAGATCTTGAATTGTTGGTGCCGTAATTTTCCGACCTTCGATCCATTCATAAAGACCAAGGTTAACTCCTGTATTTTTTTCGATAGCTTTCGGTATATTAGTTATCCCGTTTTTCCGAAGCTGCTGTAAACTGTGAAATTCTGTTTCTAGGCGAGGCCTCCTATCTAAAAGGCGATCTGGGTAGTGCTTAAGAGCTAGTGATTCGAATCCCTGAATATGAATTTGATAGATATCGCTATTCCCTCCCCCGGCCATTTTTTCGATTTTTTCTATTGGTGAGAAAAAAGACCTAAGCCAAAAAATAATATCTTCATTAGTGACTTCACCCAAAATATGTCGAAAGATTTTTGACCAAGAATTCAAAACTGTTTTATCAGGATGAGCCTTCTTATCATAAAACCCAAAAAGTATTTTTTCAGTTTGATCGGGAAAGTAATCTTCGGTGAATATTTCAGGAAGATCATCAACGAAATAGCTACAGTTAAGATTTGATATAATATTAACTTTATCTATTCTGGTTTTAGCGAAGAAAATGTTTTCCTTGTTAATCCCAATGTATTTTTTATTAAAAAAGCCCTTGGTTTCCATCCACTTTAGTGCTTCAGACCGTAAGGATACTTTTTCTGGGTCAAAATGGCCGTACTCAGTCTTATGGCTAACAATGAAAATTTCGTGTTTTCTCAGTCTACACGAAAGAAGAAAATTAGTAACACTGGGCATAATGTCAGCAGTATGCATGTGTTTTCCATATACGAGTCCTTGAAGTTTCATCCAAGTTTGTTTACCTGAAGGTTGAAGACGTAAATAATCACGAATTTCTGATTTTTTTTTCCCAAACCAGTTACCTTTTAACATCTTTTCTTTTATGGCTATTTCCCTAAAAACATCATCATATCGAACAATAGTGTTGTCAAAATCGAGACCAATTCTCATGATTCAGATTGCCAGCGAATTTTGTTTTTTTATGCTCATTAGATTGAGACAATAGTGAATGTACGATACAGTAGCCCTAGCAGACACATGGAGCATAAGCAGGTCATCGTGCCGCGAAATTAAAACGACTTTCACAAAGGGATTAGCCTTCCAAGATTAGTAAACTGTTTGGTGAGACTTTGGCATTCAAACGACGAAGCAAACCGAAACAGAAACTTTTTTCAGGCTTTGGATTAGCAAAAATATGATGTTGGTGCAATTTCACAGTATTCATGTTCTTCCTAAACACTTTCATTGATTTTTTCATACCTGACCCATATTATATTACAATATGTGTGTATCATCAATGTAAGTAAGTACCTGACAGAGCCCGTTCATTTGGAGCTCAAAGTTTTAGGTAATGAACTAAAATCAATTAAACTTCCTCTTCCTAATACATGGGGTATACAATCAGGAGAAAAGATGAAACTTGGATTTGTTAGTGCGATCGTGCCTGAATTATCCTTAGCATCAGTAATGAACTTAGCAAGTGATACCGGCTACGATTGTGTTGAAGTAATGTGTTGGCCAAAAGGAGTTGCTGAACGAAGATATGCCGGGGTTACTCACATAGATTTAGCACAACTGGACGACTACAAAATTAGCGAGATTCACAAGTTAGTTTCCAAAACTGGAGTTGTTATTAGTGGACTAGGTTACTACCCAAACCCGTTAACGCCAGATGAAGAAGAAGCTCAAATCTCCAAAGACCATATCAAGGCCCTGATTTTGGCTGCTAAGTCTTTGGGATTAAAAAATGTTAATACTTTTGTCGGTCGGGATTGGACTCGTTCAGTTGACGAAAATTGGCCTCAATTTGAAAAAACCTGGAAACCCTTAATAGCTTTAGCTGAAGAATCAGACATTCGAATTGGCATCGAAAATTGCCCCATGTTTTTTACTAATGATGAATGGCCAGGTGGGAAAAATTTGGCTTTTTCTCCAGCGATTTGGAGACGAATGTTCGAGACTATTCCAAGCGATCATTTTGGTTTGAATTTCGATCCCTCCCACCTTATTTGGCTGCATATTGATTACGATCAAGCATTATTCGATTTTGCAGATAAAATCTTTCATGTTCACGCTAAGGATGTAAGATTGGATAAGAATCGGCTCAATCAGGTAGGTATCTTGGCTAATCCCTTGGAATACCATCAGCCCAAACTCCCGGGAATGGGGGATGTTAATTGGGGCCGTTTTTTCTCGATTCTTACTGATACTGGCTATGATGGCGCGGTCTGTGTGGAAGTCGAAGATAGAGCATACGAAGTTTCATTGGAGCGTCGAAAGACTGCTCTCATCCAGAGTCAAAGGTACCTTCGCCAATTTGTTGTTTAAAGCTTATATTTTCATTATCCCATAGTTTAAAGGAAGGCCTGGTGAGTTATACTTCGACACCCAATGTTATTCTTATCTTGACCGATGACCAAGGGTATGGAGATATATCTTGTTTAGGTAATCCTGTTTTGCGCACCCCTCACATTGATAATCTCTG
Organism: Planctomycetaceae bacterium; assembly: GCA_002722955.1. Lineage (GTDB taxonomy): Bacteria > Planctomycetota > Planctomycetia > Planctomycetales > Planctomycetaceae. The sequence continues at coordinate 86,670 of PBMZ01000006.1, forward strand.
GACTGATAGTATTCGTTGTACAGATTTTCATGTGGCTCCTGTTTGTACTCCTACTAGGAGTGAACTATTGACAGGCCGAGATGCATTCTATAATCAGGCTACTTTTGTCTGTATGGGACGATCTTTACTTAGAGCTGATTTGCCAACTATGGCTGACATCTTTACACAAAATGGTTACAGAACTGGCCACTTCGGCAAGTGGCACTTGGGAGATAATTACCCCTACCGGCCACAAGATAGAGGATTCCAAGAAACTATTTACCATCCGGCTTGGGGAATCACTTCTGCTGCTGATTATTACGGTAACGATTACTTCGATGATTATTATCGACATAAAGATCAAATCGAGAAGTATGATGGTTACTGTACTGATGTTTGGTTTAACCAAGCAATCAGATGGATTGAGCGGTGTGACAATCAACCTTTCTTCGCTTATATT